>JAITLE010000075.1 GCA_031278075.1 Bifidobacteriaceae bacterium
CAGCCGCCATGCGAGCCAAGCCGCCATCAGGTCGACGGCGGCGAAACCCGGTCCTGTGACCGTGACGGAGCGGACCGGCGCCAGCGGCGGGATCTCCAACGATGCGGCCAGCTGTGACCGCCAGCCGGTCAGGCGGGTCCAAGCCAAGTCGCTGTCGCCGCTCGCGTATCCGCTGGTCAGGAGTTCAAGCTGGGCCCGGCGGCGGGCGGGTTCGGCGGCTCGGCGGTCCCAAGCGGCCGCGTCGGTGATGCGGCGCGAGGCGAGCCGGCCCACCGGGTCCAGTTCGGGGCGCGCCGGCCGGTCGGCTGGCCACCAGACCACGATCGCCGCCTCCGGCAGCAACAGCGGCGTGACCACAGCGTCCAAATGCGCCCCGGGCGCGCCGCGCAGCCGCAGCACTATCACCTCGCACGCCCCGGCGTCTGATCCGACCCTGATCTGGGCGTCCATCGATGCCGGCCCCTCGAGATCCTCCGCGGTCACCACGATCACCCGGCAGGGGTGCTCCATGGACGCGAGGTTCGCGGCCTGGACGGAGGTCTCGATGGACGCGGTGTCGCACTGGATCACCAGGGTCAACACCCGGCCGAGGGCCGTCTCGCCGCCCTCCTGGCGCAGTTCGACCAGCTTCGTGGCGACCTGTGCGGTCGATGTGGCGTACAACGGGATGATCACGGCCGCATCCATTCCCTTCCGTCGCGCCGCGCCAACTCCTCGGCGCCGCAGGGGCCCCAAGTGCCGGCCGGGTAAGGCTCCGGGCCCGTCCCGAGCGTGGCCCAATGGGATTCCACCTCGTCGACCACCCGCCAGGCGGCCTCGACCTCTCGTTCGCGTGGGAACAGCGGATCAGCTCCCAGCATCACGTCGAGGATGAGTTGTTCATAAGCTTCCGGCAGCGCCTCGGTGAAGGCGTGGCCGTGAGCGAGGTCCAGTGTCACGTCCCGCACCTCCGCAGGCGTCTGGGGCGCCTTCGCGCCGAAGCGCAACGTTGTGCCCTGATCCGGTTGGATGCGCATGACCAGCGTGTTCGACCCCAGGCAGCCCGTGTCCAGGCCGCGGTGGGTCTCAGCCGCGGCCGGTTTGAAGACGATCGCGACCTCCGTGACCCGCCGCGCCAACCGTTTCCCGGTCCGCAGGTAGAACGGCGTTCCCCGCCAACGATCGGTCGTCACCTCGAGCTTCAGCGCGGCATAGGTCTCCGTCGTCGAGTCCGCCGGGACGCCGTCCTCCTCAAGGTAGCCACGCGCCGGCACGTTCCCCAGCCAGCCGCTTGCGTACACGCCCCGCGCCGCGCATTGGGCCGCAGGCCCGGGCAACCGCGTCGCGTCCAGCGCCGCCTCCTTCGCGGCCCGCAAGTCGTCTGCGCCGAACGACGCCGGCTGGTCCATCGCCGTGAGCGCGAGCAGCTGCAGCAGATGGTTTTGCATCACGTCCCTGGCCGCGCCGACCGAGTCGTAGTAGCCCGCCCGCGCCCCGACTCCGAGTGCTTCCGCCATCGTGATCTGCACGTGGTCCACGTGCTCTGAGTTCCACAGCGGCTCGAACAGCCGGTTGGCGAACCGCAGCGCCAAGAGGCTGCGCGCCGTCTGACCGCCGAGGAAGTGGTCGATCCGGTACACGTCAGCTGGCGCGAACGCCAGCCCCAGCGCGCGGCTCAGTTCTCGCGCCGATTCCAGATCGCGCCCGAACGGTTTCTCCACCACCACTTTCGCGCCCGATGCCGACCGCTCGCCCGATCCCGACCGCTCACCCGAGGCGAGCCCGGACGCCGCGAGGTTCGCGCAGATCGCCTCAAACGTCGCGGGCGGCGTCGCGAGGTAGAAGACCCGGCCGCCGTTGACGCGCCGCCCTCGGCCCGACCCGTCCAGGACGCGGGCGAGCTGGTGACACGTGTCCAGGTCGGCGACGTCGCCTGAGACGTACGCCATCTCCGCGGTCAACTGCTCGAACACCCTCTGGCGGAACGGGGTGCGCGCCCCGGACGCGACCGCCGCGTGCGCCTGCCTCACGAAGTGCTCCTTGGTCCATTCCGACCGGCCCACGCCGGTGAGCGAGAACCCCGCCGGCAGCAAGCCGCGGTTCGCCAGGTCGTAGACCGCGGGCAGGATCATGCGCCGCGCCAGGTCGCCCGTGGCGCCGAACAGCACCAGCGCGCACGGCGGCGGGATCAGCGTCAGCCGCCGGTCGAGAGGATCGACCAGCGGGTTGGACGAGCCCTGACTCATCGCGGGGGAGGGTCAGTCGCCCCGGGCGGCGGCGATCGACCGGCGGGCCGCGTCCGCGACCGCCTCAGCGGTGAGACCAAAACCGGCGAACAGCTCACCCGCCGCGGCGGACTCGCCGTACGTCTCCACCGAGATCGATTCGCCGTAGTCGCCCACCAGTGCGCGCCATGGCGCCGCGATCCCCGCCTCGACCGAGACACGGGCTTTGACCGCCGCGGGTAGCACATCTTCGCGGTATTCGGGGGTCTGCTCTGCGAACCACTCGAGGCAGGGCGCCGAGACGACGCGCGCGCCGACGGCATCGTGCGCCAACAACTCCCGTGCCGCCAACGCGAGTCGCACTTCCGAACCGGTGGCGAGCAGCACCACGTCGATCTTCGCGAGCGGCGTGTCCGCCAGGACGTAGGCGCCGCCGCAGAGGTCGACCGCCGCGCCGAGCCCTTCGCCGAGCCTGTCGAACACGGGCAGGGCCTGCCGGCTCAAGATGAGGCCCGCGGGCTTGCGGCGCGCCAGGATGTGGCGCCACGCCCAGGCGGTCTCGTTCGCGTCGGCGGGGCGCACCACGTCGAGGCCGGGGATGGCGCGTAGGGCGGCGATGTGTTCGATCGGCTGATGGGTGGGGCCGTCCTCGCCGACGCCGATCGAATCGTGGGTCCAAACGTAGGTGACCGGCAGGCCCATCATCGCGCTGAGGCGGACCGCGCCGCGCATGTAGTCGCTGAACACCAGGAACGTGCCGCCGTAGGGGAGTGTCGGGCCGTGGATGGCGATGCCGTTCATGATCGCCGCCATCGCGTGCTCGCGGACGCCGAAGTGGATCGTCCGGCCGTCAGCCGTGCCCGGGAGGAAGGACGCGGCGCCCTTGATCGTGGTGTTGTTGGAGCCTGCGAGGTCCGCCGAGCCGCCCCACAACTCCGGCAGCACCGCGCCCAACGCTCCGAGGGTGGCGCCCGATGCCGCGCGGGTCGCGACGGGCGTCCCCGGCGTGAAGTGCGGCAACGCTTGGTCGATGTCGCTGGGCAGGTCGCCGGCTCTCAGGCGGCTGATCAGCGCGGCCCGCTTAGGGTTGGCCGCGGCCCAGTCGTCGAACCGGCCCTGCCAGACGGCTCGGGCCTTGGCGCCGCGGTCGCGGGCACGCCGCGTGGTGGCGAGGACCTCCGGCGGGACGTCGAAGGTCTTGTCCTCGTCGAGGCCGAGGGCTCGCTTCAACCCCGCGACCTCGGGCGCGCCGAGCTTGGCGCCGTGGATGCCGCCGGTGTTCTGTTTGGTCGGCGAGGGCCAGCCGATGATGGAACGGAGCCGGACTATCGAGGGTTTGCCCGTCTCGGCCTGGGCCCCGGCGAGCGCCTCGTAGAGCGCGTCGTAGTCCTCGTGATAGTGGCCGCCCTGGGTCCAGTCCACGGTCTGGGTGTGCCAGCCGTACGCCTGGTAGCGGGCCAGCACGTCCTCAGTGAAGGCGATGTTCGTGTCGCCTTCGATCGAGATCTGGTTCTGGTCGAAGAGGACCACGAGGTTGCCGAGCTGTTGGGTGCCCGCCAGCGAGGACGCCTCGGAAGTGATCCCTTCTTCCAGGTCGCCTTCCCCTGCGACCACCCAGATCGTGTGGTCGAAGACGGATTCGCCCGGAGCGGCCGTCGGGTCGAACAGTTGGCGCTCCCGCCGGGCGGCCATCGCCATGCCCACCGCCGAGGCGAGCCCCTGACCCAGCGGGCCGGTCGACATCTCGACGCCTGGGGTGACGCCGCGTTCCGGGTGGCCTGGTGTGATCGAGCCTTTGGTCCGCAGCGCCGCGATGTCCTCCAAGGACACGTCATAGCCCGCGAGATAGAGCTGGATGTACAGCATCACGGAGGTGTGGCCGGCGGACAGGACGAACCGGTCCCGCCCGATCCAGGCCGGGTCGGACGGATCATGTTCCATGAGGCGCTGATACAACAGATAGACCGCGCCGGCGAGTGAGATCGCGGTGCCGGGGTGGCCCGATCCGGCCTTTTCCACCGCGTCCGCGGCGAGGGCCTTGGCAGTGGCGACGGCTTGGTTGTCGAGGTTGGTCCAGTGGAGAGGCATGTCCTCAATCCTATGTCTCGGCACTGCTGATCTTGGCTGTGCCGCCCGTCCGGCCAGGTTTCGGCTGGTGACGCGGGTGGACGGGGTCGACTACGGCACGATAGGAGTCATGGAATTGGCTGCGGCGGCGCGGCGGTATCTCGCCCACCTGGCGGTGGAACGCTCCTTGAGCGCGGCGACCGTGCGCGCCTACACCGCCGATTTGTTGAAATACCAGGAATTCATCGGCCCCTCGGATGTCGGCGACGTCCCCTCGACCCGCGTCGCGGAGTTCCGCGACACGTTGATGGCGTCCGGCCGGGCGGCCTCGACGGTGGCGCGGACGATGGCCGCGGTCCGCCAGCTGCACAAATTCGCCACACTGGAAGGTTGGGCTGAGGTGGACCCGGCGGACGGCATCGTGCCGCCGAAAGTGGGGGAGAAGCTGCCGAAAGCCCTGAGCGTGCGCCAAGTGGAAGCGCTGATCGCGGCGACCGGCGAAGACCTGCTGGCGCGTGCGCTGGTCGAGGTCCTCTACGGCGCCGGGACGCGCGTGTCGGAGGCTCTGGGCTTGGACCTGGACGATCTGGCGGGGGAGCAGACCAGGCCGCTGGTGCGCGTGGTGGGCAAGGGCGGCAAGGAGCGGGCGGTGCCGCTTGGGGCGCCGGCGCGCGCGGCGCTCGAGGCGTACCTGGTGCGTGACAGGCCCGCCCGCGTCGCCCAGGGCCGCGGCACGCCAGCGGTGTTCGTCGGCGCGCGTGGCCGCCGACTCGCTCGGCAGGCGGCGTTTGAGCTGGTCAGAGCCGCGGGGCGGCGCGCGGGGGTCGATGCCGTGTCGCCCCATTCGCTCAGACACTCCTTCGCGACCCACCTGCTGCAAGGCGGGGCCGACGTGCGTGTGGTGCAAGAGCTGTTGGGCCATGCGCTGGTCACGACCACCCAGGTCTACACCAGGGTCACTCCTGACCACCTGCGCGAGGTCTACGTCGCGTCGCATCCGCGCGCGTGATCGCCGCCCGCCGCTGGCGCAGCGATCCGTCCGTGGTGCCGCGCCCCGCCCGCCGCTGGCGCCGCGATCCGTCC
>JAITLE010000131.1 GCA_031278075.1 Bifidobacteriaceae bacterium
CGGCTACCCCGGAGCCGGCCGTTCGCCCAGCTCAAGTGGCGCCCGCAGAGCCGGCCGCGTTCGCAAGGCTCGAGCTGGACGTATGGCCCAGGGGTTCGCGCGGATACCCCGGAGCCGGCCGTTCGCCCAGCTCAAGTGGCGCCCGCAGAGCCGGCCGCGTTCGCAAGGCTCGAGCTGGACGTATGGTTCGCCGTTCGGGTGGCTCCCACGGGCCCGGTCGTTCCCGCGGGGCCGGTGGGCGCGCGGCGGGCAGACGCCGCTCGGGTGGTTCGGGATGGGCGGATGGCGCCGCCGCGGCGGGGTCGGCCGCGGTGTTGGATCGCTTTATCGCGCGGTGGCGCCAGCTCCGTCATCTGGGCCGATGAAGTGATCCCAACCGCCGCGGACCAGGGGCCCGCTACCGAAGTCCCGCAACCGAGGGGCTGCGGTAGCGCCCGGACCGCCCGGCAGCTCTTGTTTCCAGACCAAATCAACGCCCGGACCGCGCTCACCAGGAGTGACGACCCGCCCGATCGCTCGCCATCCTTCGGGAAGACGCGCGTCTTCGGGAAACGTGGCGAGCAGCGCGTGGTCCTCGCCACCGCTCAGAACCCATTCCCACGCGTCGCGTCCCAGCGCTTCGGCCAAAGGCGCCAGACGGCTCCAAGCCGACGCCAGAGCCGCAGCATCCCCGTCGATCTCGAGCCGCGTCAAGCTAGCCCGCGCCATCCTTCCAGCATCTTTGAGCAAGCCGTCCGAAATGTCGATCAAGGCGGTCGCGCCCGCCTTGGCTGCCGCGACGCCCTGGTCAATCGCCGGATCGGGCGTCAGGAATGCCCTGACAGCCGCCAAGACCAGACGCCCGATGCCGTCGCCCGCCGCTCCCATGCCGACCGCGGCGCCGCAGTCCCGCCCGCCGCGGCCAGGGCCCGCGCCAAGCGCACCGCCCGCGCCCGCCACCGCGCCACCCGCGACGCCGCAGTCCCGCCCGTCGCGGCCAGCCTCCGCGCCCGCCGCGCCGCCCGCGCCCGCCGACGAATCCGGGTCCAGCGGACCCGCGCCAGCGCCCCGGGAGCTCAGATAGGCCAGCCCCGCCGCCGACGCGCCCAAACCCAACCCGGAGGGGTCCGCCGAACTGGCGCGGTCGGGACCGCGCAATGCCAATGTGTCGCCAACCCGCGCGCCGGCCCTGGTGATCGGGCTGGAGCCGTCCGGGAGATCCCCCAAAGCGGTGCCGCAGGCCGCCACAAGCGGCGCGGACGAGAGATCGCCGCCCACCACGTCGACCCCCCACCGGGCGCAATACTGCCCCAACCCTCGCGCGAAATCCCGCGTCCATGGGCCGGTCAACAGCTCGCGCGGGCCCGCGAGCGCCGCCACGAACGCGACAGGGCGAGCGCCCATCGCCGCGATGTCGGCCAAGTTGCGCGCACCCAACCGCCAACCGACCGCCCACCCATCCGACCAGTCCAAACGGAAATGCACGCCCTCGATCATGGTGTCCGTCGAAACCACCACACGCGAGTCGGCCAAGCGCGCGACCGCGGCGTCGTCGCCGGGCCCGAGTAACGTCCGGTCCCCTTGCGGCAAGAACGGCAGAAACCCAGCGAGGACCTCCTCCTCGCCCGCCTGACTCATCTTAGCCCGACACGACGACCCAGCGCAAGGTCTATCAGTTCGCTCACCAGTTCGGTGTATTCGACGCCCGTCGCCTGCCACATCCGCGGATACTGCGAGATCGGCGTGAATCCAGGCATGGTGTTGATCTCGTTGACGGTCAGCTGCGTCAGCTCCGGCGCGGCGGGATCGTAAAAGAAGTCGACCCGGGCCAGGCCCTCCGCCCCGATCGCCTGAAACGCCGCGACCGCCATCGCCTGCAAAGCCTCCTGCACGCCACGCGGCAGATCGGCCGGACACCGCAACTCCGCGCCCGCGGCGTCGAGGTATTTCGCCTCGAAGTCGTAGAACTCATGGCCGCCGGTCACCACGATCTCCGACGGCAGCGACGCGCGTGGCGGCGCGGGCGGCGGCGACCCCAGCACCGCGCACTCCACCTCGCGCCCGTGCACCGCTTTCTCCACCAGCACACGCGGATCGTGTCGCACCACTTGCACGATGCCGTGCTCCAAGTCCGCGATGTCCCTCACCTTGGCGACCCCCAGCGACGAGCCCGCCCGGCAGGGTTTGACGAACAACGGAAAGCCGAGTTCCGCCGCGCGGGCGAGCGCGGCCCCGGGCGCCGCCTCCCATTGCGCGGGCGTGATCACCGTGTACGGCGCCACTGGGATGCCGTGCGCCTCGAACACCACCTTCATGTAACCCTTGTCCATGCCGACTGCGCTGGCCAGGACCCCGGACCCGACGTACCGCTGATCGGTCAACTCGAGCAGGCCCTGGACGGCGCCGTCTTCGCCGAAGGGGCCGTGGAGCAACGGGAAGACCACATCAACGGGTCCCAGCGGGCGGATCGTCCCGTCCGTTCGGACGACACGCCATTCACGCGAGCCGACCGCGTCCGGAGGCAGCACCTCGGGGCCGCCGGACGTCACCTCAGGGAGGTGGCCGTCGCGGATGGCGAGGCCCTCGGCCGAATCTGGCAGCAGCGTCCACCGGCCGTCGCGGGTGATCCCCACAGGGATCGGCTCGAAGCGTTCCCGGTCGATCGCCTCCAAGATGGACCCGGCCGTCGCGCACGAGATCGGGTGCTCGCCTGACCGCCCGCCGAACAACAGGAGAACTCGGGCACGGTTTGCGGCAGGTGGTTTCATCGCCATCCAGGCTACCGGTCACGTGTGACACGGCCACGCCGGACACGTCGACCGAGCCCCGACACCATCTTCGCAGGGGCCCCGGCCCTGTGCTCGCCGGCACCCCGGCCCTGTCCCCGCCGGGCCCCCGACGCTGTCCCCGCCGGGCCCGTGGCATTGTCCCCGCCGGGCCCGTGGCATTGTCCCCGCCGGGCCCTCACCAGGCCCGTGCCAGGCCCTCACCGGGCCCTGACCAGGGGCCCGTGGCGCGGCCCTAGACTTGGCGCATGTCCCACGCCCTGCCCAGCCCAGACGAATTGTCTCCCGAAACCATCGCGGTGACCGCCGGCCGGCCCCGGTGGGAGCCTGGAGCCCCCGTCAACGCGCCCGTCACCATGAGCTCCACGTATATCTCCCGCGGCGAGCCGGCGCCCGGCGAACCCGCTTACGCCCGCTACGACAACCCGGCGCACCACGCCGTCGAAGAGGTGGTCGGCACGCTCGAGGGCGCCTGCCGACCCGCTGTGCTGTTCGCCTCAGGGATGGCAGCGATCGACGCCACCATCGCTCTGGCGCCGCCCGGCGGCCGGCTCGTCATGCCTGCGCACTCGTACAACGGCACTCTCGCCCTGGCGCGACAACTCGCCGCGTTGGGCCGGCTGCGGCTCTCGCTCGTGGCGATCGACCAGACCGATGACGTGATCGCGGCCCTCGAAGGCGGCGGCGCCAGCGCCCCCGCCGCCATGCTGTGGATCGAGACGCCCACCAACCCGCTGTTGGAGATCGCAGACGCGCCCGCGCTGATCGATGCCGCCCGCGCGGTCGGGTGCGTCGTGGCCGTCGACAACACACTCGCGACACCGCTGGGCCAACGTCCCCTCGATTGGGGCGCCGACCTCACCGTCCATTCCGGGTCGAAGTACCTCGGGGGCCACAGCGACCTGGTCGCAGGAACCGTCGTGGCCGCCTCGGCGGAGCATGATTCAGCGCTCCGCGAATTCCGCCGCATCCACGGCGCCACCGCCTCGGCGGCCGACGCCTTCCTGCTGCTGCGCGGCATCAGGACGCTGGCGTTGCGGATGGAGCGGGTCAACGCCTCAGCCGCCACACTAGCCCGGCGGCTCGAAAGCCATCCCGCGGTCAAACACGTCCATTACCCGGGGCTGGACTCGCATCCCGGCGCAGCGGTGGCGCGCGCCCAGATGCGCGGCGGGGGCGGCGTGATCGCGATCGAGGTGCACGGCGGCGCGGCGGCCGCCGACGCGGTCTGCGCGAGGACACGCAGCTGGGCGCCGGCCACATCCCTCGGCGGAGTCGAATCCATGCTGGAGCGGCGCCGCCGCTGGCCGGGCGAGTTCCCGGATGTGCCCGAGAGCCTCATCCGGCTCTCGGTCGGGATCGAGAACGTGGACGACCTCTGGCGCGACCTGGACCGCGCCCTGGGCGGCCAGGTCTAGCGGAACGGCGACCAACTCGCGGCGCGGGTGGGCGAGCCTCGCCAAAGTTGCTGGAAGCCCCGACGGGACCGGACAGCCGGGCGACCCGGGGCGCCCCCGCCGGAACCTTTTCCGCGCGGCGGACCCGACGGCATCGTCCACTGGGTGGCCGACTTAATCCGCGGCCAGTGCGCCCGCCACCAACTCGCTGACCACCTCGGTCAGCATCGCGAGACCCGCCAGCAGGTCGGCGTCGTGGGTGAACTCGGCCTCGTTGTGCGAGACGCCCTGCGCCGACGGGACGAACAGCATAACCGTTGGGACAAGCTCTTTCAGGTTGGTCGAATCATGCCCCGCCACCGTCATCAGGCGCCTGTGGCGCAACGCGAGACGTTTGGCGCAGCGCTCCGCCAACGCCAGGCCTTCAGCCTGATATGGGTTGACGTCCCAGGCGTGGCTGAGAGTCTGCCTCACCTCGACGCGGGCGGCCGCCTCCGCCTCCGCGAAACGCTGTTCCAGAGCGGCGCCGGCGGCGTCTAGCACGGTCTGGTCGGGGGAACGCAGGTCGAGCAGCAACCGGACACGGCTCGGCACCACCACCGGCGAGTTCGGATAGACCTCGATCTGGCCGACCCCGGCGTGCAGCGCTCCCGCCGAGCCGTCGGCCAACTGGCGGGCGGCCAGGATGATCAGCGCGGCCCCGTACAGCGCGTCGCGGCGGTCGACCATCAGGGCAGAACCGGAGTGAGCCTGTTCGCCAACCACCTCCACGACGTACTTGCGCGCCGCCCAAGTGGCCTCGACCAGGCCTATCTGGTGGCCTGACTCCTCGAGGCCGCGGCCTTGCTCGATATGGATCTCCGCGGCGCAGGCGGCGCGCGGCCCCGGCCGCTCCCCGAGGCAGTCGGCGCCGGCTAGCGCCTCCCTGACCGTCACGCCGGCCGAATCCCGCGCGCTGTGAAGCGCGTCCAGCGGGTACGTGCCCGTGTAACACGCCGAACCCATCATCGACGGCTGGAAGCGGCAGCCTTCCTCGTTGAACCAGTTGACCACCGCCAGATTGAGCCGCGGGCTCAGTTCGCCCGCCTGGACCCGCCGCGCCACCTCGAACGCCGCATAGGCGGCCGCCAAGACTCCGTAAGCTCCGTCGAACCGGCCGGCGGTGGGTTGCGAGTCCAGGTGGGAACCGACCAGCACGCTGGGGGCGTCGCCCGCCAGCTCCAACCGGCCGAACTGGTTCCCCGCGGCGTCGCAATCCACGGCGAGCCCTTGACGTTCCAGCAGTTCGGACAGCCAGCGGCGAGCTTCGATGTCCGCCGGGGTGGCCGCCTGGCGGTCGATCCCGCCTCGGCCTGTGGCGCCGAACTGCGCCAGCTGCGCGAAGTCGGCTAAGAACGAGTCTGCGCGCGTCTTCTTCGTCATCGCGTTAGCGCTCCTTTCTTTCGCAAGGCCGCCACGAGGTTGCGGGCGGGGTCGAGTTCATAGCGCCGCGCGGACGCCTGGGACAGGTAGGCCATGTGAGGGGTGAACATGGTGTTGGGGGCGCCGAGCAGCGGGTCTGCCGGGTCTGGGGGCTCCCCGGCCGCGACGTCCGCGCTGTACGCCCGGACCTGGCCGCTGCGCAAGGCCTGCGCCAGGGCGTCCCCGTCGACCAACTCGCCGCGGGCGGTGTTGACCAGCCGAACACCCGGCCGCATCGCGGCGAACTCGGCCGCGCCGAGCAGGTGGCGCGTCGCCACGGTGAGCGGCAGGTGGAGG
>JAITLE010000170.1 GCA_031278075.1 Bifidobacteriaceae bacterium
CCACCGAACCCGTGTACTGATCCGTCTCAGCCACCACCGACACCGGCACACCACCAACCACCGGCGCCACCACCCCACCAACCGTCAACAAACCCACCGTCACGTCAGTCCTCGCGAACGTCGCCCGGATCGTCCCCGAACCAGCTGAATTCACACTCCCCACAGCACCCACCACCTCGAACGCGTCCTCACCAACCCCCACAAAAGTGAAACCAGGCTTCGCCACCAACGTCACCGTCGCCACATACTCAACCCCAGGAGCGAACCCCCCAGACCCAACCACCGGCGACCACACCACCGAACCCGTGTACTGATCCGTCTCAGCCACCACCGACACCGGCACACCACCAACCACCGGCGCCACAACCCCACCAACCGTCAACAAACCCACCGTCACGTCAGCGACCGTCTCGAATTGCCCATACTGCGCGGGCCCGGCGCTGAAGTCGCTGTTCGCGGCGGATCGAGCGAAAACGTGATACGTGGTCCCGGACGTGAGGTTGTCGAAGGTCGTGGTCGACTGCCAGGAGCCCGATGGGACCGTGTCAGTCGTGGCGATGCCGTATTCGACGTCCTGCCCGGTCGCGGCGGCGATGCTGACCGGGTTCACCGTGAGACTGGTGGTGGTCCTGGAGTCCAAGGTCACGGCGCCAGCGACGGGCGCCCCTCGGAGGAGGTCCCCGGTGCGACCGCCGTCGATATTCACCGTCGCTCCGTCTTCGACGATCACATCGCCCTGGTTGGCGATTGTCGCGCCCGACTCGACGTCGAGTTGACCCCAGATGTCGAGTTCGGCGCCTGCGGCGATGTCCAAGGTGTGTGGGTCGGCGACGATCAGAGTCCAGCCTGGCGGGATCGTCAACGTCCCGCCGACCGGGACGGTGAGGTCAGCCTTGAGCGTGATCGTCTTGCTGTCGGCCGAGATGGTCACATCAGCGCCGTACAGCTGACCGTTCGCGCCGGACGATGTCGCGTTCTTCGCCGAAGTGGCCATGACCACCGTTGGACTGACGATGCTCGGCGCCGGGCTGCTTCCAGCGCCGATCCCAGCTCCGACGCCGATCACGGTGCCGCCAGTGATGGTGATCGACCCGCCGCTCTTCGAACCGCCGATGCTCGGCCATCCCGCCGGGGCGAGGGCCACCACCGCGCCGCCCGTTATGCTGACGGCGCCAGTCACGCCGTTGGCGCCGCCGCCGATCGCGGCGGGCGACGAGTAGGTTCCTGATGTGCTGGCTGTGACAAAGCCACCGCTGATGGTGATGACGCCGCCAGAGCCGCCCACGGTGCCGCCGTAACCGCCACCAATCCCGGCGCCATTTTGGCCAGCGGCGTTGACCGTGCCACCGCTGATCAAGATGACGCCGCCATCCTGCAGGTTTCCGCCGCCGATCCCCGCCCCGCCGCCGCCGGCGGTGGCGGTCACCACGCCGCCACTGATCGTGATATCACCGCCAGACCCCAGGTAGCTGCTGCTGCTGCTGCCGCCGCCGCCGATCCCCGTCCCATAGCCACGGCCGGTGGCGGTCACCACGCCGCCACTGATCGTGATCTGACCGCCGGACGCATAGCAGCCGCCCCCTATCCCAGCTCCCGAACTCCCGCCCCCTGTGGCGGTGACGGCGCCGCCGGTGATTGTGATCGTGCCGCCATCAGCCTGATAGCCGCCGCCGATCCCAGCGCCGCCGCCGCCGGCGCCGCCGCTTCGCGCGTCGACCACTCCGCCGCTGATCGTGATGTCGCCGCCTTGACCGCTGGCGCCGCCGCCGACGCCGGCGCCGTAGTAGCTGCCGGCGGCGCTTATCGTGCCACCAGCGATGGTGATGTCGCCGCCGCCTTGATTTGTCCCGCCGCCGATTCCGGCGCCGCTCAGGCCTGTGTCCGTGTTGGTGACGTTGAGGGCGCCTTCGGCGGAGCCGTCACCTGCGGCGCTAGTGATCTTGATGGTCGATCCGCTCGGGGCGGCCAACGACGCAGACGTTCCCCTTGACATCAACGCGTTGTCGCCGGAGACCTTGAGTGTGACTGTGGCGCCCGTGATGTCGAAGGCGGGCACATTCATCGTGCCCGTGGTGTCGACGCTCGCGTTCGCTAGTGTCACGGTGGCCGTGGCGGAACTCGCCACCACGATCCGGTTGCTGGTGGTCGCCCCGGACACGGTGACGTCGGCGCCGTCCAGGATGGTGAAGACACCCCCGGCGAGAACCCAATGGTCGCCGGTCTGCGTCGCCGAATCCGACAGGTCGATGGTCGCGCCGTCGCTCAACGCCGGCGCGGCGGCGGGGAGCAGAGTGGTCAGGCCGGCCGCCACAGCGAGAACCAGGCCGAGATGGCCCGCGACGCGTAGGCCACGTCGCAGCCCAGGCACACCGGATCGTCTGTTGTCATTGTTCCTGCTATTGCTTGTCGTCACGGTTGGCCCTTCTCTCTATAGACGCCGAACCATGCGTTGGCGCCGCGGCAAATCGGGTTCGAGAATTGTCGACAACCATTATCTCACTGTCCAGAGCCCACAAAGTGGAAGGCCCGGGCCGGTCAACACTCCACGACGTTGAGCGCCAACCCACCCGTCGCGGTCTCCTTGTACTTGCCTGACATGTCCGCGCCGACCTGCCTCATGGTCTCGATCGCCGCGTCCAACGAGACCACATGGGCGCCGTCGCCGAGCAGCGCGGTGCGCGCCGCCCGGACCGCTGTGGCGGCGGCGATCGAGTTCCGCTCAATACACGGGATCTGCACCAGACCGTCGATCGGGTCGCAGGTCAGGCCCAAGTGGTGTTCGATCGCGATCTCGGCGGCGTTCTCCACCTGGGCGGGCGTCCCGCCCAGCAGCTCGGCCAGGCCCGCCGCCGCCATCGCCGCCGCGGTCCCGACCTCGCCCTGGCAGCCCACCTCGGCTCCGGAGATCGACGCGTTCGCCTTGCACAGCGACCCGACCGCGCCTGCCGTCAGCAGGTATTCGCGCAGCCGGCGCGCGTCGGCGCCCCGCGTGAACCGCAGGTAGTACTCGCCCACCGCCGGCACGATGCCGGCCGCACCGTTCGTCGGCGCCGTCACCACACGCTCGCCCGCGGCGTTCTGCTCGCTCACCGCCATCGCGAAGGCCTGCAACCAGTCCAGGGCGTCCTCACCGCCGAGCGGCGCGGTCTCGAGGCGCCGCCGCAAGGCGCCGGCGCGACGCGCCACCCTGAGGCGCCCCGGCAAGGTTCCTTCGGCGGCGAGCCCCGCCGCCACGCACTCCGCCATGACCCGCCAGACCTCGTCGAGATGGGCCGAAGCGGGTTGGCCGGCCGCCAGCGCGCGCTCGTTGGCCAAGGCGATCCGGCTGACCGGCCAGCCCGTCGCCCGGCACGATTCGAGCAGCTGCGCGGCGTTCGCGAACGGGAAAGGGAGGCTCGGCGCCGGGGGCGAGCAGACGGCGTCGTCCACCACGAAGCCGCCCCCGACGGAATAGTAGGTGCGCTGGAGGCCGCCGGCCCGGAACGTGAGGGCGTTGGGGTGGCGGGCGAGGCGTTCCGCGGGCTCCAGCCGGAGCGCCACCGCCCAGGGCCGCCCCCCGATCACGACCGACCAGACACCGACCGCCGCCGCGAGGCTCCGGACGGCGGCTGGGTCGCAGGTGTCGGGCGCGAGGCCGGCAAGCCCCGCCACGACCGCGGCCGGCGTGCCGTGCCCGGCGCCCGTCGCGCCCAGGGCGCCGTGGAGCGTCACCTCGATCAGGTCGCCGAACTCGGGCGGCGCGCCAGCGACGGCCGCCTCGGCCAGCGACGCCGCGAACATGCGCCCGGCCCGCATCGGACCCACCGTATGCGACGCGGACGGACCGATCCCGATGCTGAACAGCTCGCGCACCGACACATAGGCTGGCCGCGCCCCGCCGGCGGGCGGCGGGCGGCCAGAGCCGACGGGGGCGGTCACGGTCCCATGGTCCACCGGGCGGCGTGGCCTTTCAAGTCGCCCGGCCGCCCGGCCGCATCTAACGCGGTCGGCATCGTGCGAGACTGGTTGCATGAGCGCTCCGCTGATACTTGTCGTCGAGGACGAGCCGACCATCGCGAACGCGATAACGCGGCGGCTGTTGGCCGAGGGGTACCGCGCGCAAACGGTGGCGGACGGCGTCGAGGCCGTCGCCAAGGCCAAGGACCTCCAGCCTGATCTGTTGGTGCTGGACGTGATGCTGCCCGGCGTGGACGGACTGGAAGTGTGCCGACGGGTCCAAGCGAACCGGCCGGTGCCGGTCTTGATGTTGACCGCCCGCGACGACGAGACCGACAAGCTGGTCGGCCTTGGCGTGGGCGCCGACGATTACATGACGAAGCCGTTCTCCATGCGTGAGCTGTTGGCCCGGATAAAGGCGCTGCTCAGGCGGGTGGAGCGGGCCAAGCAGTTGGGCGAGGCGGAGCCGGACGCGACGCCGATCCATGTCGCCGACCTGGTGATCGACCGGGCGGCACGGCGTGTCACCCGCGCCGGCGAACAGGTCCACCTGACGCCGACAGAATTCGACCTGTTGGTCTTCCTGGCGACATCGCCGGGGACGGTGCTGACCCGCGAGAAGCTGTTGGAGCACGTTTGGGATTGGGTGGACGCCGCGGGCACCAGGACCGTCGACTCGCACATCAAAGCGGTCCGCCGCAAGCTGGGCGCCGACCTGATTCGCACGGTGCACGGGGTCGGCTACGCGTTCGAGCCAGCGGACGATCCCGACCCGCCGGGTCCCGCTCCGGCCCCCCCGTCCGCGGACGCCGCGGCGGGCGTGGCCGAGCCGGCTGAGCCGGCCGAGCCGGCCGAGCCGGCCGAGGAGCCCCCGGCTAAGAGCAGCCGGACCAGGGGCAAGGCCCGCCGCGAAGCCCGCAACGGCCGGGCCGGGCGCGGTTGAGACGACCATGGCGAAGCCGCCTAGGTCCATGCCGGCCGTCTCGCGGCCGCTAGACGCTCTGGGCTCGATCAAGATCAAGATCGGGCTGCTGGTCACATCAGCGGTGGTGGCGGCGGTGGGAATGACCTGGATCGGGCTGCGCAACGAGATGGGGCCGACCCGCACCATGCCCCTCGCGCTCCTCGCCGGCTTGGTGGTGACGCAGATCTTGGCTCACGGCATGACCAGCCCGCTGCGCGAGATGACGGACGCGGCCCAGGCCATGGCCAAGGGCGACTACTCGAAGCATGTGTCGATCTCGTCCCGCGACGAGGTGGGCGAACTCGCCCGCGCCTTCACCCTCATGGCGAAGGACTTGGCGCAGGCGGACGCGCTGCGCCGCGAGATGATCGCGAACGTCTCCCACGAGTTGCGCACCCCCGTCGCCGCCCTCCAGGCCGAACTCGAGAACATGGTCGACGGCGTCACCGCCCCCGATGCGGACACCCTGGATCTCCTCCTGACCCAGACCAAACGGCTCGGCCGGTTGGTCACGGACATGTTGGATCTGTCTCGCCTCGACGCCGACGTGGTGCAGCTCCACCTCGCCGACGTGGAGGTGGAGACCTTCCTGGACGATGCCGTCGCCGCCGCCCGCCTCGTCGCCTCGTCCGCGGGCAAGCGCGTCGCGTTCGTCGTGGACGCCCAGCCCCGGACGTTGCACATGACCGCTGACGTGGAACGCCTGCACCAGGTGGCCGCGAACCTGTTGTCGAACGCGATCCGGCACTCGCCGGACGGGGGCATCATCACGATCTCGGCGGCGAGCGTGGGCAAATGGATCCAGCTCGATTTCAAGGACCAGGGGCCGGGGATCGCCCCTGAGGAACGGGAACGGATCTTCGAGCGGTTCGAGCGCGGCAAGGTGGGCGAGGCCGAGGGCCGGGCGAGCACCGGCGGGACCGGATTGGGACTCGCGATCGCCCGGTGGGCGGTTCGCCTCCACGCGGGCTCGTTGACGGCGGTCCCAGCTGAGACCGGCGCCGACTTCCGGGTGCGTCTGCCGCGGGCGCCGGCGCCGCGCGCCTGACCGCCGGCGGGCGGGCGGGGCCGGGTCCGGCCGCTGCGCTAGGCTGGACCAATGATCCAGGTCAGGGCGCTGTCAAAGCGGTTTGGGCAGGTCAACGCGGTGATCGACCTGAGTTTCACGGCCCGGGACGGACGGGTCACAGCCTTCTTGGGCCCGAACGGCTCCGGCAAGACCACCACCCTCAGGGCGGCGTTGGGTCTGCTCAAACCCACGGCCGGGGATGTGCTCTTCGACGGGCGCCACTATCAAGACATCAGGCGACCCGCGAGGCAGATCGGCGCGTCCTTGGAGGCCTCGTCGTTCCATCCGGGCCGGACCGCGCTGGACCACCTGCTGACGTTGGCGCCCGGGGCCGCAGTGGCGGAGGAACGCTGCCGCGAGGTGCTGGATCTGGTTGGCCTGGCGGGTCAGGCGAACCGCCGGGTCGGGGGGTACTCGATGGGCATGCGGGGACGGCTGGGGATCGCCGCGGCCCTGCTCGGCGACCCGGGCACACTCCTCCTCGACGAGCCCACCAACGGCTTGGACCCGGAGGGCATCAGCTGGATGCGCAACCTGATCCGGGCGATGGCGGCGCAGGGGCGCACCGTCTTGATCTCATCCCACCTGCTCGGCGAGGTGGAGCGCACCGTCGACGACGTCGTGATCATCGCCCGCGGCCAGTTGGTCCACGCCTCGCCCATCGCCGACTTGGAACGCTTCGGCGCCCCGACCGCGGTTGTCGCGGCCACCGACCCGCCGGCGTTGGCCGCCTTGGTGGCGCGCGCGGGCTGGGACGCCCAATGGGGGGCGGACGGGTCGGCGCTGATCCGCGGGGTCACGCCGGTCGGCATCGGACAGGCGGCGTTCGACGCGGGTCTCGTCTTGACGCAACTGGCCAGCCAGAAGCCTGGCCTGGAACAAGCCTTCTTCCGCCTGACTGAGGGCGGTGGCCTTCAATGAGGGCGGCGGTTCGCTCCGAGTTGCGGAAACTGTTCTCCACGAGGCTGTGGTGGGTGCTCGCGCTGAGCGGCGGCGCCTATTTGGCGATCATGGGAGTGGCGATGGCGTTCGTCTTCTCGTTCGAGGCCGCGGCCAACGACTCGGCCGATCTGGGCTTCAACATCTCGGCCACGTCTCGGGGACGGCCTGACCCGGCGCTGTTGACTTATTCGATAGCAGGCTCGATGGCTTATGTGTTCCCGCTGTTGATCGGCACTTTGTCGGTCACCCAGGAGTTCCGGCACAGGACGATCACGGGGACCTTCACCGCTGAGCCGCGCCGCCACGTGGTGTTGTGCGCGAAGATGCTCGCCTCCCTGCCGATGGGGCTGGTGATGGGGGCGGCCTGCGTCGCCGCGCTCGTGTCGCCGGCGGCGCTGGTGTTCGCTGGCCAGGGCGTGCCGAACGGGCTCGGCAGCGCAGAGACCTGGGCGTTCCTGGGGCGCGCGCTGCTCGACTTCACGGTGTGGGCTGGTGTCGGGGTGGGCGTGGGCGCGTTGTTGCGCAACCAGGTCGCGGCGATCGTGGTGGTGCTCGCGGTGACGCAGTTCGTGGAGCCGGTGCTCCGGATGCTCGGCGCGATGCTCGACGGCTGGAGTTGGACCAGGTTCCTGCCGGGGGCCGCCGGCGACGCCATCCAGGGCGTGAGCGTCTACGACGCGATGGCGGACATCAACTCCGCCGAGCCGATGGGCTTCGGTTGGGCCGCGCTGGTGCTCGCGGCGTGGGGGGTGGGTTTCGCCGCGATCGCTTATGCCACGACCTGGCGGCGGGACGTGTCGTAGCCGGGCGCAGGACTTAAGTCATTCGCGCTGGTCAACCGGCCAGTCTCGGTTAGGTTTCGGCGGGCGCCGCGGCTAGCATCTAACTGTGTTCCGAGACGCAGACGGAACGGCCCCTGCGGTCGGGGGGCGAACCCTGCCCGTTCGTTTACCCAGCCTTGAATCAAGAAAGGCCATCCTTCAGTGACATCACAAGTCGGCGCCGAGCCTGGCGGACCCGGACCGCGCGCCTTCGGCGCCAACGCGTGGTTGGTCGAAGATCTCTACCAGAAGTTCCTGACAGACAAGGCGTCCGTCGACCCGGCCTGGTGGGATTTCTTCGACGGCTATCGCTCCCCGAGCCAGCGCGTCCAAGAACGCGTCGCCGCTGAGGACGCCCGCCTGGCCGCCCCCGGAGGGCTCGGCGGCGCGGGCGAGCCCGACTTCGCTCCGGCCCGACCAGCAGAAGCCGCCCCCGCGGCTCGTGGCCCGGTGCCGATCGCCCGCCCCGAGCCACCCAGACCGGGCGACCGGCCCCGCCGGCCGAGACCCGTGGACCTCGCCTCGGACGCCGCCCCGACCGCGGCCGCGCAACCCGCCATCGCGCGCTACACCGGCGCCGAGCCGCGTTCGATGACACACGCCGGCGAAGTGCCCGAAGCGGATCTGGTCAGCGTCCTCAAAGGCGCGCAGATGCGCACCGCCATCAACATGGAGACATCGCTCGGGGTCCCCACAGCCACATCGCTCAGGCAGATCCCCGCCAAGGTCATGATCGAGAACCGGTCGATGATCAACAACCAACTCGCCCGCTCCAGGGGCGGCCGCATCTCGTTCACCCACATCATCGCCTACGCGATGGCCGAGGCTCTGCGCGAGTCCCCAGAGATGAACACCGCCTACGGCGTGGAAGACGGCAAGCCCGCGCAGCTGCGGCGAGCCCACGTCAACCTGGGGCTCGCCATCGACCTGCAAAAACCCGACGGGTCCCGCCAACTGCTGGTCCCCGCGATCAAGAGCGCCGACACGCTCTCGTTCGCGGAGCTGTGGGCCGCCTACGAAGACCTGGTGCGGCGCGCCCGCGCCGGCAAACTGACCGTCGACGACCTGACCGGCGTGACGTGCTCGCTGACCAACCCGGGCGGCATCGGGACCTCGGCCTCGGTGCCTCGGCTGATGCCCGGCCAATCCGTGATCGTCGGCGTGGGCGCGATGGAATACCCAGCGGAATTCCAAGGCACCAACCAGCAAACCCTGTCCGACTGGGGGATCTCGAAGCTCTTGACGCTGACCTCCACCTACGACCACCGGGTGATCCAAGGCGCCCAGTCCGGCGAGTTCTTGCGCGTCATGCACCGCAAACTCCTCGGCGAGGACGGCTTCTATGACAGGATCTTCGCCTCGCTGCGCATCCCGTACGAACCGATCCGCTGGGAGCAGGACAACCGCGCGCCGATCGAACAAAAGACCTCCGCGGTGACGCGGTTGATCCACGGCTACCGCGTGCGCGGGCACATGGCGGCCGACATCGACCCGCTCGCCTACCGCCAGCGCGGCCACGAGGATCTGGTGCTCAGCTCCTACGGGTTGTCGATCTGGGACATGGAACGCGAGTTCCGCGTCGACGGGTTCGGCGGCCGCGAGAAGATGAGACTGGCGGACATCATCCAGCTCGCGCGCGACACCTACTGCGGGAAGATCGGCGTCGAGTACATGCACATCGAGGACCCGGAGCAGCGTGCCTGGCTGCAGGAACGGCTCGAGACCAGGCCGCCGACCCTCAGCCGCGAAGCCCAGCTGCGAGCGCTCGCCAAGCTCAACGAGGCGGAGGCGCTGGAGACGTTCCTGCAGACCAAGTACGTCGGCGCGAAGAGGTTCTCGTTGGAGGGCTCCGAGGCTGTCATCCCAGCGCTCGACGCGCTGATCTCGCGCTACGCGGACCAGGGCACCGGCGAGGTCGTGATCGGCATGGCCCACCGGGGCCGCCTCAACGTGCTGACCAACATCGCGGGCAAGTCCTATGGCCAGGTGTTCTCCGAGTTCGAGGACAACCCTGACGCGCGCGACACCTTCCAGGGCTCCGGCGACGTCAAATACCACCTCGGCACAGAGGGCGCCTTCACCTCGCCGCGCGGCAACAAGATCCAGGTCTACCTCGCCGCCAACCCGTCCCACCTCGAGGCGGCCGACGGCGTGGTGCAGGGCGTGGCCCGCGCCAAACAGGACCGCCTCAACCTGGGACCCGACGCCGCGTTCGCGGTGGCGCCAATCCTGATCCACGGCGACGCGGCGTTCGCCGGCCAGGGCGTGGTGATGGAGACCCTGAACCTTCAGCGGCTGCGTGGCTACCGCGTGGGCGGCACAGTGCACATCGTGATCAACAACCAGGTCGGATTCACTGTCGGGACAGTCGACTCCCGGTCGACCAAATACGCCACCGATGTGGCCAAGGGCTACGGTTGCCCGATCTTCCACGCCAACGGCGACGATCCGGAGGCCTGTGTCAGGGCCACCCTGCTCGCCGCGGCGTTCCGCGACGAGTTCCAGATGGATGTGGTGGTCGACCTGGTCTCGTACCGGCGCCGCGGCCACAACGAGGGCGACGACCCGTCGATGACCCAGCCCGTGATGTATTCCTTCATCGACAAGAAGCGGTCGGTGCGCAAGCTCTACACCGAGGCGCTGATCGCCCGCGGCGACCTCACCCTTGAAGACGCCGAGCAGTCGCTGAAACACTTCCAATCGGAGCTCGAGCGCGCGTTCAAGGAGACAAGAGAGGACATCAAAGCGCAGGTCGAGGCCCGCGCGGCCGGGAACGGACGGCCGAGCGGCGACGCCTGGGAGACGTCCCATGGTCTTGAGATCCCGGCCTCGCAGCGCGAAGACGCAGGCGTGTTGGTGGGCTGGAGGACGGCCATCAGCCCGGCCGTGGTGCAGCGGGTGGGGCAAGTGTTCGTCAACCCGCCCGCCGGGTTCACGGTGCATCCGAAGCTCCAAGCGCTGCTGGCCAAACGCGCCCAGATGGCCAAGGAAGGCGCGATCGACTGGGGGATGGCGGAGATGCTGGCCTTCGGCTCGCTGCTGCTGGAGGACATACCGGTCCGCTTGACCGGCCAGGACTCGCGCCGCGGGACCTTCGCCCACCGCCACGTCACCTTCCACGACAAGGTCAACGGCGCCGAATGGACGCCCCTGTGGTTCCTGGCCGAACATCAGGCGAAAGTGTTCATCTACGATTCCGCGCTGTCCGAATACGCGATCGCCGCCTTCGAATACGGCTACTCGGTGGAACGTCCGGACTCCCTGGTGTTGTGGGAAGCCCAGTTCGGGGATTTCTTCAACGGCGCGCAGACCGTGGCCGACGAGTTCGTGTCCTCGGCGCAGCAAAAGTGGGGCCAACATTCGTCGGTGGTCTACCTGCTCCCCCACGGCTACGAGGGGCAGGGGCCAGACCACTCCTCCGCCCGGATCGAACGCTGGCTGCAGCTCTGCGCCGAGGAGAACCTCAGGATCGCCCAGCCGACACTGCCCGCCAACTACGCCCACCTGCTCCGGTTGCAGGCTTACACCAGGCCGCGCCGGCCGTTGATCGTGTTCACCCCGAAGTCGGGGCTGAGGCGCAAGGAGGCTGTGTCCTCGATCGAGGACTTCACCACTGGGACATTCGAGCCGGTCCTGACCGACCCGGTGGCGCCCAACAGCCGCGCTCGGCGGGTGCTGCTCTGCTCGGGGCGCCTCTACTGGGACCTGGTGGCCCGCCGCGACCAGCTAGACGGCCCCGCCCGCGAGGCGACCGGCATCGTGCGCCTGGAGCAGCTGTACCCCCTGACCGAGGCGATGATCGCGACGATCCTCGACGGGCTGGCGCCCGAAGCCGAGCTGGTGTGGGTGCAAGACGAGCCGGTCAACCAAGGCGCGTGGAGCTTCTTGTTGCGCAAG
Organism: Bifidobacteriaceae bacterium; assembly: GCA_031278075.1. Lineage (GTDB taxonomy): Bacteria > Actinomycetota > Actinomycetes > Actinomycetales > WQXJ01 > JAIRTF01. Next base: position 11,630 of record JAITLE010000170.1, read on the forward strand.
GCGACGCCGATGCTGGGCGGCCGGCCGTTGCGGGTGGTCGCCCGGCCGGAGGCCGCGTCGCCGGCGACCGGTTCGCACGCGGCTCACGCGGTGGAGCAGGCGGCGCTGCTCGACCAGGCGTTCGCCACGTGACCCCAGCCGGACGGCATCGTGCGCCGTGCCAAGGAAGCGGCTTCAGGCGCGGGACTATCCTGGTCCGATGGATGTGACCGGTGTCCCAGGCGTGGACCGCGACGGCTCCGACCCGTTCGCCTTTGTCGGCCTGACGTTTGACGACGTGCTGCTGGTGCCTCGGCAATCGGATGTCATCCCGTCGGAGGTCACCACCGAGACGTTGGTCTCGCGGAACATTGGGCTCAAGGCGCCGCTGGTGTCATCCGCGATGGACACGGTGACCGAGGCGCGCATGGCGATCGCGATGGCGCGCCAAGGCGGGATCGGCGTGATCCACCGGAACTTGTCCATCGCGGACCAGGCGGCGCAGGTCGACATGGTCAAACGGTCGGAATCGGGGATGGTCTCGGACCCGTTGACGATCGGGCCGGACGCGAGCCTCGCGGAACTGGACGCGCTGTGCGGGAAGTTCCGCGTCTCGGGGCTGCCGGTGATCGGACCGGACCGGGTGCTGCTTGGGATAATCACCAACCGAGACCTGCGGTTTGTGCCGCGGGAGAATTTCCCCGCGATCGCGGTGCGGGACGCCATGACGCCGATGCCGCTGGTCACAGCCCCCGTGGGGGTGGCGCGCGAGGACGCGGCCCGGCTCTTGGCCGCCAACCGGGTGGAGAAGCTGCCGATCGTTGACGCGTCCGGGCGGCTCCAAGGGTTGATCACCGTGAAAGACTTCGTCAAGACCGAGCAATACCCCGACGCCACCAAGGACGCCGAGGGCCGGTTGCGGGTCGGCGCCGCGGTCGGGTATTTCGGGGACGCGTTGGAGCGGGCGTTCGCGTTGATCGAAGTCGGGGTGGACATGCTGGTGGTGGACACCGCCCACGGACACACCCAGGCGTTGCTCGACATGGTGGCGCGGCTCAAAGCTGACCCGGTGGCGGCGGGCGTCGACGTGGTGGGAGGGAATGTCGCGACCCGCGAAGGCGCGCAGGCGTTGGTGGACGCGGGTGTGGACGGGGTCAAAGTGGGGATCGGGCCCGGGTCGATCTGCACCACTCGGGTAGTGGCTGGCGTGGGAGTCCCGCAGCTCACCGCGATCTACGAGGCGGCGCGGGCCTGCCGCCCCGCCGGCGTCCCGCTGATCGCCGACGGCGGCGTCCAGTATTCCGGCGACATCGCAAAGGCGCTGGTGGCAGGCGCGGACACGGTTATGCTCGGGTCGCTGCTGGGCGGCTGCGACGAGGCGCCCGGCGAGTTGGTCTTTGTCCAAGGGAAACAGTTCAAGCACTACCGGGGCATGGGCTCGCTGGGCGCGATGGCCTCCCGGGCGAGGAAGTCCTACTCCAAGGACCGTTACTTCCAGGCCGACGTCTCCTCCGACGACGCGCTGATCCCTGAGGGCGTCGAGGCCCAGGTCCCCTACCGCGGCCCGCTCGCGGCGGTGGCGCACCAGTTGATCGGCGGCCTGCACCAGTCGATGTTCTACGTTGGCGCCCGCTCACTCGTGGAGTTGCACCAGCGCGGCCGCTTTGTGCGCATCACCCCGGCGGGCCTGAAAGAGTCCCACCCGCACGACGTCCAGATGGTGGTCGAAGCCCCCAACTACTACCGCCACTGATCCCCCGCCGCACGATGCCGTCCGGTCGGCGCCGATCTAAAGCGCCAGCCCGTCGATCACTTCGGCGCGGGGCAGCGTGGCGAACAGGTCTCCGGGCAAAGCCAACTTGGCGGACCGCAGACCAGCTCCGATCAGGACGTCGCCGCCTGTCGCGACACCAGAGTCGATCAGGATTCGCCATTCCGGCGGCACTCCGATCGGCGTGATGGCGCCATACTCCATGCCGGAGGCGGCGACCGCCTGGTCGGTCGGCAGGAATGAGGCTTTGCGAACGTCCAGCAAACGGCGGACGGCGCCGTTGACATCAGCTTTCGAGGCGGCGCGGACCAACACCGCGGCGACACGTTCCGCGCCCGCCCGCCGGCCCGCGACAAGGACACAGTTCGCCGACGAATCCCAGCTCAGCTGGTATTTCCCAACCAATGTGGCGGTGTCTGAATCGGCGGGGTCAATCTGCACCACGCCGACTTCGGACGCGACGCGGGGTTCGAGCCGCGCCCACGCGGTCAGCGCCGCGGCGACCGGCGGGGCGACCAGGTCAAGGTGGGCTGACGCGGGGATGGTCTCGAGGGAACCGATCTGGGGAAGGCTCACTGCCGCTCCTTTCTGGTTGTGAGGGGTCACGCTTCGGCCCGGGGTGGCGTCGCGGGGCACGGACGGGAGCTGTCAGGCGGCGGAATAGGGGGCCACCACCACACCGACCCGTTGGAACTCCTTCAGGTCGGAGTATCCGGTGGAGGCCATCGCGCGCTTGAGGGCGCCGACGAAGTTCGCCGTGCCATCCGCTGTGCGCGACGGCCCATAAAGGATCTGTTCCATGGCGCCCCCGGTGCCGACCTGGACCCGCTCGCCGCGCGGCAATCTGACATGCCGCGCCTCGGGGCCCCAGTGCCAGCCCCGGCCGGGCGCCTCCGCGGCCCTGGCCAGGGCCGCCCCCAGCATCACGGCGTCGGCGCCGCAAGCGATCGCTTTGACCACGTCCCCCGATCGGCCCACCGCGCCGTCGGCGATCACGTGCACATAGCGTCCGCCCGACTCGTCGAGGTAGTCGCGGCGAGCCGCCGCCACATCGGCGATGGCGGTGGCCATGGGCGCGTGGATGCCCAGCGTGACCCTGGTGGTGTGGGCCGCGCCGCCGCCGAATCCGACCAAGATGCCGGCCGCGCCGGTCCGCATCAGATGCAGCGCAGCCGTGTAGGTCGCCGCGCCGCCCACGATCACCGGGACGTCCAACTCGTAGATGAACCGCTTCAGGTTGAGCGGCTCCGACGCCGCCGACACGTGCTCCGCCGAGACCGTGGTCCCCCTGATCACGAACAGGTCCACCCCGGCGCCCACCACCGTGCGCCACAGCGCCTGGGTCCGCTGCGGTGAGAGCGCCCCGGCCACGGTCACACCCGCCGCCCGGATCTCCTCCAGCCGCTGGACTATCAGCTCCGCTTTGACCGGCTCGGTGTAAATCTGTTGCAGCCGCGGTGTGGCGGCGTCGCCCGGCAGCTCCGCGATCTCCGCCAGGAGCGCCTCCGGATCTTGATACCTGGTCCAGATGCCCTCCAAGTCGAGCACGCCCAGCCCGCCCAGCTTCCCCAACTGGATCGCTGTCGCCGGCGACATCACCGAGTCCATCGGCGCCGCGATGATCGGCGTGTCGAAGTGGTACGCGTCGATCTGCCAGCCGACGGACACATCCTCCGGGTCGCGGGTGCGCCGCGCCGGCACCACAGCCACATCGTCGAGGGAGTACGCCTTGCGCCCGCGCTTGCCGCGCCCGATGTCGATCTCATTGCTCACGGCCCTAAAGCCTAGCCCGCGCGCCCGCGCCCGGGCGTCCGCGGTGTCAGCGGTCGGTGAGAGGGTTAACGCATGAGGGAATTGGCTGGGTTCGACACCGAGACGACAGGTGTCTCGTGGCAAGCGGACAGAGTGGTGACGGCGGCGTTGGTGCGCCGACACGCGGACGGCGGCGAGGAGACCCGCACGTGGCTGATCAACCCGGGGATCGAGATCCCCGAGCGCGCCGCGGCGATCCACGGGATCACCACCGAGATGGCTCGGGAACGCGGGGCGCCTCCAGAGGTGGCCTTGGAGGAGGTGGCGGCCGCGTTGGCGGCATGCCTCGCCGCAGGCGTGCCGGTGTTGGCCTTCAACGCGCCGTTCGACTTGAGGATTCTGGACGCGGACTTGCGCCGACACGAACTGCCCACTTTGGCGGAGCGGCTCGGCCGCCCCGTGGGGCCTGTGATCGACCCGCTGCTGATCGACCGGGCGGTGGCGCGCTACCGCCCCGGCAAACGCAAGCTGGTCGATCTGATGGCTGTCTATGGCATCCCGCACAGCGAGAGCTTGCATGACGCCCTTGAGGACGTCCGCCAGTCCATCGCGGTGTTCGACGCGATCGAGCGCCGGTTCGCCGAGATCGCCTCTCTTGACGCGTTCGCGCTCCACGCCTGGCAGGCGCCCAGGCACCGGGCCTGGGCTGAGAGCTTCAACGAGTGGCTGGCCTCGAAGGGGCGCGTCCCGGACGCGGACCCGGCGTGGCCGTGAACGGGCCGCTAGTTGCGACGAGGCCCCTGGTCAGGCCGCCGCAGCGGCCTGACCAGGGGCCTTGAAGCTGTGGTCGCGGTCAGACGACCTTGGCGAGGACATCCCGCGCCGACAGGATCAGGTAATCGACCTCGCCCAGGGTGACTTCCGTGCCACCGTACTTCGAGTAGATGACCTTGTCGCCCACGGCCACGTCGATCGGGACGCGGTTGCCCTTGTCGTCGATGCGACCCGGGCCGACGGCCACGACCTCGCCCTCCTGGGGCTTTTCCTTGGCCGTGTCGGGTAGGTAGAGACCGGAGGCCGTCTGAGCGGCCGCCTCGACGGGCGTCACAACGATCCGGTCCTCGAGCGGTTGGATGGAGACCGACACTGCGGACCTCCCTTTCGCGATCTAGAAGTTGCAGTTGCTTGAACCGCCCCCCTTTCGGGAATTGGGCCATGCCGTCGCGGTGCCACGACCCGAGCCTCAAGGAGAGCAGCCCCGCCTTGCGGCGGGACTGTTTCACCTTATGTCGGTCGTTAGCACTCGGTCAAGCCGAGTGCTAAGCGTGTCGCCTCTTGATCAGCTGAGCCCCGCAAGTTTGGCCCCGAAGCGGGCCAGCCGGGAAGTGTGCTCCTGGCGGGCCGCCTCCTCGCGGGCATCCGCGAACGCGAACAGCTTGTACATGCCCCTGATGCCCAGCCAACGGAGCGGCTCAGGCTCCCAATTGGGTGGACGGTAACCGAACCAGGGCGCCGCGGCGTACGGGGTGTCCAACCCGCTGAGCCGGTCAACCAGCGTGTGCGCGGCGACAAAAGCGCTGGTCACACCGTGCCCCGCATAGCCTCCAGCCCACCCCAGGCCGGTTGTCCGGCCATAGTGGACAAACCCGCACCAGTCGCGCGTCACCCCGATCGAGCCACACCACGCGTGCTCCACGAGGCGCGCCGGCAAGCCAGGGAAGTATTCACGCAGCCGACCGGCCAAAGCCCGCACCGTGGCGCCGTCGACGGCGCCGAGCCCCGATGTGCGAGACCCGAAACGATACGGCTTGCCGCGGCCGCCGATCGCGATGCGGCCATCCGGCGTGCGCTGCGCGTAAGTGAACACATTCGCCGCGTCGGAGAAACACTCGTGCCCGTCCCACCCGATCGCCCGCCACAGATCGGGCCCCAGCGGCGCCGTCATGATGATCGAAGAGTTGACGGGGACGATCCGGCGCGCCGGCACGCCCCCGATCCGACCGGAGTCCGCCTCGGCGCAGACCAACACGTGCGGCGCGGTCACCCGCCCGCCGCCCGCCACCTTGACCTCACCTGGCCGGACCGCCACCGCGCGGCTCCCCTCGTGGATCGACGCCCCGAGACGCTCGACCACTCGGGCCAGGCCCAACACCAGAGCCGCTGGGTTGACCTTGGCGGTGTCCGGCTCGAACAACGCGCCCTCAGCCCCGGCCACGGCGATGCGCTCGCTGGTCTGGTCGGCGTCGAGCAAGCTGAGACGTGCCGGGTCGTAGCCCCAGTCCACCAGGTGGTCGCGTTCCTCGCGCAGGCGGCCCAACGCGGCCGGCGTCCGGGCCACGGTCAAATGCCCGGACACCATGCCGTCGGCCTCGATCCCCTCAGCCGCGGCGATCTCCAGGATGCGCCTGGGCGAGGCGATCATCAACCGCTGGAAATCCACCACCGCTTCCCGCCCGGCGAAACGCGCGAGCCGTTCCTGGTTCGCGCTCATCGTGGTGCACAGCCAGCCGTCGTTGCGCCCCGACGCGCCGTAGCCGACATGTCGCGCCTCGAGCACCACCACGTCCGCGCCCGGGTTCAGTCTCAAGAACCGATAGGCCGCCCACAGCCCGGTGAGTCCGCCGCCGATCACGCACACGTCGGCCGCCTTGGTCCCGTCGAGACGGGGCCGCTGGCCACCCCCTGCCCCAGCCGCCAGCGCCTCAGTCATCCACGCCGAAACCTGTCCATTGCGCGGGCTGCGCGGCGCGCCCAGCCCTTGATCGAATCGCGCCATGCGTGAACTTTAGGCGCCTCGGCGCACAACCAGGCTTCACGCCTGTTTCGCTGCGATGACGCGTCGGCCGAATTCGGGCGGTAGCATCGCGCTGTGACAAATCGCGCAGCCGCCGACGCCCGGGCGAGCGAAAGCCGAAGAATCAGGAGAGCCTCATGAGCGGCGGCAAGCCCCGACCCCACGCCGACCAGAGGAGCAGTTCCGGCCGCCACACGCCGCCTAAGGCTCCCCCGCCCAAACGCGACGCGGTGGTGTACTGGTTGGTCGGGATCGTCGCGGCGACGGTTGTCTTCAGCGTGGCGTGGGTGACGCGTGGCGCCAGCGGTGGTTCGCCGGCCGCCACCGGCGCCTCGACCGCGCAGACGACGAGCAGCGGGTCCGAGGCGCCGACGCCCGGACCGCGACCCACCGACGGCTCGAACCCCGCGGAACAAGCTGTCATGGTGGACGATGCCGTCGTGATCGGCGCCAGCGAAGCTCCAGTCACCGTCGACATCTATTTGGATTACATTTGCCCGGGTTGCGGGGCTTTCGAGAAGATCAACCGCGTTGAGCTGAGAGACCTGGTCGAATCCGGCCAGGCGAGGCTGAGACTGCACCTGCTGACGTTCCTCGACGACGCGTCGTCGGGGACCAGGTATTCGACCAGGGCCGCGAACGCCATGGTGGAGGTGGTCGAGAGGGCCCCCGCGGCCGCTCTCGCGTTCCATGAGGCGCTGTTCGCCAACCAGCCGGCTGAGGGCTCTGAGGGCCTGACCGACGAGACGATCGCCGAGTTGGCCCGGGAAGCCGGCGCGCCGGCCGAGGTGATCGCGAAGTTCGGCGCGCTCAGCCAAGACGAGCGGCTCACGACCGAGATGACGCGAGTCTTCGCCGAGGACGGCATCAAGGTGACGCCGACCGTGATGATCCAGGGCGAGAAGTTCTCCGGTGACCTCTTCAGCGTGGGCCCGCTCACGCGAGCGATCCAGGCCGCGGCCGGTGAATGAGGGGGCCGAGGCGACCGCCTTCGACCGGTTCCTCGCGCTGCGTGGGCGCGATCCGTGGATCTTCGCCACGATGCTGTTCTCCAGCGGCATCTCCCTGGTCGCGTCGTTCGTGCTCTCGGTGGACGCGGTGGCGCTCGCCGGCGATCCGGGGAAGACCCTCTTGTGCGACATCAACCAAGCGATCAGCTGCGGCGCTGTCGCCCAATCGTGGCAGGCCAGCGTCTTCGGATTCCCGAACGCGTTCCTCGGGTTGATCGCGGAGCCCGTTGTCATAACCATCGCGGTCGCCTCGCTCACTGGAGTCCGGTTCCGGCGGGGATTCATGTTCGCGGCCCAAGTGATTTACACCCTCGGCCTGATCTTCGCGTATTGGCTGTTTTATCAGGCGATGTTCAACATCGGCGCGCTGTGCCCCTGGTGTTTGTTGGTGACTTTGTCCACCACGCTCGTGTTCTCATCCCTGACCCACGTGAACATCCGCGACGGGAACCTATTCCTGCGGCCACGGACCGGGCGGCGGCTGGCGGAATTCTGCCAGCGCGGCCACGACCTGGTCGCCGTGGTCGCATGGCTGTCGCTGATCGTGGTCGCGATCGTGGCCCGTCACGGCCCGGCCCTGATCGGCCGCTGAGCCGGTCAGGCGGTCAGGGCCTCGAGAGTCGCCCTGGCGCCGACTGCGTGCGGCGAGCCCAGAGCCTTCAAATGAGGCCGCGTCAAGCGGGGCTCGTCCGCGCGGGCGCCGAAGAACGATTCCTGCCGCAGGAACGCCAGCGGATCGCGCCCTTGCCGGGCCGCGGCCGCTTTGACCTCGGTCGCTCGGTTGTCGACGATCTCGATCGGCGCGCCGGACTCGTCCACGCCTTCGGCGAAGCGCGCCCAGGAGGCCACAATCGCCGCCGCCCGCCCCACCGAGGCGCCCGCCGCCTCGGGCGGCGACGGGGCGCCCTCGGCCCGCATGTAGTCCAGCAGGAACCGGCGCGCCGAACGGTCGCGGACGGCATCGTGCACCAAGCGGTACCCCATCAGGTGCGAGAAATAGGCGAGCGCCTGGCGCGACACGTTGAGCAGGCGCAGCTTCATCAGCTCAGACGGCTCCACGTCGGCGACCACCTGGACCCCGGCGCGCTCAAGCGGGGGCCGAACAGCCGGTCGCCTTCCAACAGCCCCACTCCGACAATCCCCAAATCCAGGGCCAGGCCTTGGCTCATCAAACGGTCGAGGTGATAGGCCTGGTGGGCGCGGTGGAAACCGCCGACGCCGAAGCGCGCGATCCCGGGTGTGACAATCCGGCGGTCATAGCGCGGTCCCGGGAGGGCGGCGGGAAGCCGCTTGAGGTTGCGCTCACTCAATTCGATGACGGCTGATTCTTGCCCGGCCGCCTCCGCGATCTTCGCGTCGCCCGGCAAACGGATGAGGGCGCCGAGCGCCAGGATTGACAAATATAGGCCCACGACGGTCCACACCACGCCCACGTGACCCCCGGCGCCCAGGATGGCGGCGGTCAGCGCCGGCCCCAAGAACGAGGCCAGACCGCGGGCCAGGCCCGAAGCGGCGGTTTCTAAACGGAGAAGTGCGACCCCGTCGGTTGATGCGGGGATGCTACGGTGGGGTGATGCGAACAACTCTGGATATCGATGATGGAGTGATGGCCGCGGCGCGCGCCAAAGCCGCGGCCGACGGCACTTCGCTGGGTCGGGCTGTCTCGGAGCTCGCCCGCGCCGGGCTGGATGGCGCGGCACGCCGCCAAGGCCGGTTCCCAGTCCTGTTCCCTGCTGTGGCCGGGCATGTCATCACGACTGAATTGGTCCTGGAACACGCGGAAGACCAGTGACCAAGCCCGTCCTCCACCTCCTCGACGCCAACGCCCTCATCGCGCTCACCAACGCCTCGCACATCCATCACGGCCGCGTCGCCGACTGGTTCGACACGATCGACCGGTGGGCCACCACCCCGATCACCGAGGCCGCCTTCGTCAGGCTCATGCTTAATCCACTGGTGGCAGGCGCCCAGTTGACACGCGCGAACGTGGTCGAGGCGCTCGCCGCCATCAGGGACGCGGACAGGCACGAGTTCCTGCCCGACCAGTCCTCCCTGGCCGACCCGAGGATCGATCTCAGCGGGTTGCTGAGCTTTCGCCAAGTCGCCGACATGCATCTGGTCAACCTCGCGGCCGGGCACGGCGCCGTGCTCGCGACCTTGGACAAGCGGATCAGGGCCGCGCTCAAGGCCAGTGAGCAGCGCTGGGTTCATCTGATCTAGCGCGAGCCGACGCCGCGAGCTCCTTGGCCGCGTACAGGTCGAAACGTCCTGCGCTCGCGACTTTGACGAAGCCCCGGGCGTCCGCAGCCGCCTCTTCCCAATCAGATCCGCGCTCGACCCAGGCGGCGGCGGCCGTCTCCAGGCCGGCGGCCAGCAAACCGTCAACCGAATAGATCGGCATTCCCGCGCCCTCCGGCGCCGCCACTCCGGCGCTTCGCGCCAGATCCATCCCGTACGGGTCGACCCAGACCGGGCAGCCGGCGCGGATGTCGGCGTGGAGCGCGCCGGACAGGACCAGGCTCTGCGGGCGGTGGCTCCACACGCACGCGCCTTCCCACAGGCGCAGTTCCTCAAGCGCCTGGTGGGCGGTGGAGAACTGGTCGGGCACGGGCTCGCCCGCGAGCCGAGCCAGCGCGCACCAGCCCATGAACGGGGCCGCCGCCAACGTGACGGCGCCGACCAGCGCGGTCGCCACGCGCCGTCGGCGACGCGCTGGGCGTCGGTCCCGCACCCAGCCCACCGCGTGCGCCGCGCCGAAGGCGATGGCGGGCGTCAGCCACACGAGGCTGTCATCCGACCTCACCGGATGGACCACCGCCTCACCCAATGCCGCGACTCCCCAGGCGAACCACATGACGATCGGCCTGTGATCGCCCCGCCGCCACGCCCGCCGCAGGATCTCGAACACGGCGACCGCGGCGCCCGCGACCACCACCGCCGTCAGCGCCTGCGGCACAAAGCCGAGCCCCGGCACGGTCACGTGCCACCGTTTCGGCCTGGCCGCCTGCGTCCAGAACACCATGCCCGCGAACGCGCCTGGCGCCCTCGCCGCGAACGGGAGCGTGGCCGCGAGCCAGATCGAGGCGGTCGCCCCGGCCGCCAGCCCGAACGCCTTGCGCCCCCGGCTGAGCAGGACGAACCCCAGGATCGCCACCGCGGGGCCGATCGCGACGATCTTCACGGTCAACGCCCAGCCGACCAGCAGCCCGATGCCGACCGCCTGCGTCCGCGCCCGCCGCCTCGCCACCCCGGCGGGTCGCGAAGCCAACAGCCCCGCGGCGATCAACGCCGGGACGCACAGCGGCTCGAGCTGCAGTTGCCCATCGGTCAACACCTGCGGACACCAGAACGCGAACACGCCTCCTGCGACACACTGAGCAAGTCGGCCGCGGCCCCTGACCGCCCAGGTCACACCGACCGCAGCCAGGCAGCCGACCAGGTTGGCGATGACACGCCCGGTCAAGACCGCGACCTCCGTGCCAGCCGCTCGGCCCAACCAAGCGATCGGCCAAAGCGCCCACACCATCCCGGGCGGGTGCGCCAAGGTGAAATCGACATACGGGAGCCGGCCCTCGAGCACCTCAGCGGCGGCCGCATAGTGCACCCATTCGTCGTAGGTCTGCGATCCGGTGAAGCGATCGCGGCTGAAGGCGAACGCGACGCGGACCAAGGCCGCGCAGGCGAACACCGCCAAGTAGACCCACATGCCGCGCAGCCCGCGCAGGAACTCGGCGAGCCTCGCCGCGAGGCGCGTGTCAAGCGCCACGGGGCTCGTTCTCAAGCCGCCCGCGGGCCAGCGCGCGGTCCCATCCCTCAGCCATCTCACAGATCGTAGCGGCTGCCCGCGGCAAGCCCGCGGCTGTGCGACCCGGGGAGGCGCCGACCGCGCCAACTTGGCCAAACGGCTCAGGCGCCCCGGCCGGCGGCGTCTTAACATGGCTAGATGAGCGCCGACGCCGCCTCTCGGATGGGAGTGTTGGTGCGGATGTGTGAGGCGCTCAACTCCTCGGATGAGCGTTGGGAAGGTTTCGCGGAAGCGGTCCGCATCTTGCGGCGCGCCATGGGCGCCAAATGGGCGCCAAGCTTCCTGCTGGATGATTCTGGGGCGCGCGCGGTGCTGGTGACGGATCCCGACCAACGCGAGGTGATCGGAGAACGCTGGCCCTGGATCCCGGCGCGCGTCCACGTCCGCGACCCTTGGATCGACCCGGCAGGCCGGCCCGTGGCGGTGGCGGACAACCTGGACTCCGATGGTTGGCGCGTCGTGCCCGCCGAATTCAAGACCTGGTTCGACACGACCGGGGTGGTGGTCGCCGCCCACGCCCAAGGGCGCCACCTGGGCGCTGTGCTGATGACCTTCGGCGAGGAGATCCGGATCGACCCGGAGATGGGCGAGTTCTTGACCGCCGCCGGGCACATCCTCGGCCGTGCCGTCCACTCCGGGATCGTGGCGCGGCGCCAACAAGAACTCGGCGCGTTGAAGGAGCGGCGGGAGATGGCGGACGAGTTGCACGTGGACCTGGCCCAGCAAGTCGCGGCCCTCGGGTTGCACGCGGAGGCGGCCAACCTGGATCTGGCTGAGGGCAACTCAGCGGCCCTGGCGGCGGACGTCCGCGCCGTGGGCGACATGGTCGCCACATTGAAGGTGGCGCTGCGGCACCAGATGATGGGCCTGCGGGCGGAGGCCGCCGCCGCAGACGAAGGCTGTCTGGCCGGGATCGAGGCGCAAGCGGAGGCCTTCCGGCGCGTCGCGCCGGTCGCCCTGCATGTCGAATGCGCTGATCCGGAGCGCGCCCGGGATGTGCCCGCCGGTGTCAGCGCCCAGCTGATGCGCGTCCTCCAGGAGGCGCTGTCCAACGCCTGGATCCATTCAGCGGCGGCCAACGTCCGCATCCGGCTGACGGCCGGGGACCGCCGCGCCCGCCTCGAGATCGAGGACGACGGCCGCGGCTTCGACCTGGCCACGGTGCCAGACACTCGGCTGGGCACGGTCATCATGCGCGAGCGGATGGCCGCGGTCGGCGGGAACTTGGCCATCCATTCGGCGCCGGGACGCGGCACGCTGGTGGTGGCGGAGGCGCCGCTCCGCGTGACCGAGGGCTGGATCGCCTTGACGGAGCGGATCGGCATATTCGCGTGAGACCGCCAGCAGCGACAAGAACGCCTCCCAAAGCGGCCGAAGGCGACCGCGGCGGGACGCGGCGGCCGACTCGCGTCCTGATCGTGGACGACCACCAGCTGTTCCGTGAGGGGCTGGCCGCCTTGATGGCTCGTTGGCCAGAGTTCGTGGTCGTGGGCCAGGCCGCCGACGGGCGCGCGGCGGTCGAAGTGGCCCGCGAGCTGAGACCGGATCTCGTGCTGATGGACGTCCGGATGCGTGGCCCAGGCGGCGTCGACGGGTTGGAGGCGACCCGCGCGGTCACCTCAGCCGACCCGGGCTGTCGGGTGGTGATGTTGACGATGTCAGCGTTGGGCGACGACGTCTTCCAAGCTCTCGCCAACGGCGCCCACGGCTATTTGTCCAAGGACGAACCCCCGCAACGTCTGCGCGCTTTCCTCGAAGCTGTGATGCGTGGCGAGGCGGCCCTGTCAGGGCCGATAGCGGCCAAAGTGTTGGCGTCCTTCGGACACTCCCCGACGCAGGGCGGGCCAGCCAGCCTGCCTGGCGAGTCGCTCACCCGGCGGGAACGGGACGTGCTCCGCCTCCTGGTGGACGGGCTGTCAAACGAGGAGATCGCCGAGCAACTGTTCATCACAGAGGCGACGGTCAAGAAACACATCGGCCGTGTCATGGCCAAATGGCGGATGAAGAACCGCGTCCAGGTGGCCGTCTACTCGGTGCGCCAGGGCCTCGTCAACTGAGCTGGCGGCCCGCGCGGCTGGGTGACCGGACGGCATCGTGCACCCGGTGAGGGGCATACGAAAGTCGACCATGACGCCTATACGTTCGGCCCTTGGAAGTCCCGGAGAAGGCGGTCCAAACTGGGGCGAAACACCTGTGGGCGACAAGGTTGTCGCCTTCGCACACCCGGGAGGCAGCAATGGCTGGCAGATTTGACGGAAAAACCGTGTTGATAATTGGCGCGGCGACAGGCATCGGCAAGGCGGCGGCGCTGGCGTTCGCGCGAGAGGGCGCGAACTTGGTGCTCAGCGCCTACCGCACACCGCCGGACGTGGTCGATGAGATCACCGCGGCTGGGGGCGTCGCCAGCGCGGTCAAGATGGATGTGAGCGACGAGGCGTCGGTCAAGAACGCGATCGCCACCGTGGTGGAACGCCACGGCCGGCTCGACGTCGCCTTCAACAACGCCGGCTCGTTGCCGATGACGAAGCCGCTGGCGGACTTCACCGCGGAAGAATTCCAGCACACTCTGCGAGTGGACCTGATCGGGACGTTCCTGGCCATGAAGTATGAGATCCAGCAGATGCTGAAGGACGGCGGCGGCTCGATCATCAACACCGGATCGGTCGTCTCTGTGGTGGCGGATCCGGGCATGGCGCCGTACGTCGCCGCCAAACACGGCGTGCTCGGCTTGAGCCGCGCCGCCGCCCTCGAATACGCCGAGCGGGGGATCCGCGTCAACACCCTGGCGCCAGGTCTGATCGAGACGCCGATGACGGCCCGCTGGCTCGCGGACCCCGCCTTCCGTGCCGTTGTGACCGGCCAGAACGCCGTGCGCCGCGTGGGCCGTCCGGAAGAGATCGCGGGAATCGTGCTGTACCTGGCCTCCGACGATGCCTCGTTCGCGACCGGGGGCGTGTTCGTGGTCGACGGCGGGCAGACGGCCCATTGAGCGGCGGGCGCGGCCAGTGAGGACAATCGTCGTCTACAAGTGGGCGCGCGCCGCCGCCAGCGCCGTCGTCCGCCAGGGTGGGCAGGTCGATTGGGGTGGCGCCAGGCTCGCCGCCGGCGAGGACGATCCGGCCGCGTTGGCTGTGGCGCAGGCGTTGGCCACGCAGAGCGGCGATGTGGCTGGCCTGACGATCGGCGACGGCGAGACCGCGTGGGCTTTGGCCAGGGGCGCCGACGCCGCCCATGCCGTCCCCGCCCTCGGCCCGTTGACGGACAACGCGGCCACCGCGAAGGCCCTGGCCAGCGCGGTGCGGCAGATCGCGGCGAGCCAAGCGGTCGATGTGGTGGTGATCGGCGACGCGACGGCTGACCCGGGCGTGGCCGCGGCGCTCGCGGCCGAACTGGGTTGGCCGGCGTTGCTCGGCGTGACCTCGGCGGCGCCGGCGGGTGACCGTGTCACGGCTGCTCGTCGGGTCGGCAACGCGATCGAGACGGTGTCGCTGCCGACGCCGGCCGTGCTCGCGGTGGCGGCCGTCGGCGAGGAGGCCCGCGCCCCGGGGATGATGGAGCTGATCAAAGCGCGCAAGAAGCCGGTGGCGCAGCTGACGGTCGAAGCCCCGGCGGAAGGCGTCTCGCAGCGGGCCACCCGCCTGCCCGCCGCGGCCGGCGCGCGGTTGTTCGAGGGTGACGCCGACACCGCCGCCCAGGCTTTGGTCGCGGCGCTGAGAGGGGATGGTTTGCTGTGAGCGTCTGGGTGTTGGCGACCGACCCCGATCAGTTGGAGCCGCTGGTGGCGGCCGGGCGTCAGGCCGGCGTCGAAGTGGCCGTGGTGGCGGTTGGGTCCCGGGAGTTGGCTGAGGCGGCGGCGGTCAGCGGCGCGGACCAGGTGCGTTGGATCCAGACGCACGATGCCGTGCCGCCCGAGGCGTACGCGCCTCAAGTCGCGGCGTTGGCGCGCGGGGCTGGCGCCGGGGCGCGAGTCTGGCTCGCGGGGAACGCGCCCGCCGCCAGGGCGTTGCTTGGCGCCGCGGCGGTCGCGGCCGGGGCCGCCTTGGTGGGCGGGGGCTTGTCCCTGGCGTTCGAGGGCGGTGTGGTGGTGCTCGACCGCGTGATCTTGGCGGGCGCCGTGATCGAGACCTTGGAAGCGGCCGGGAAGCTGGCGGTGATCTGGGAGTCGAGTGGCGCGGGCGACGCGGTGGGCGGCGCGGTGGGAGGCGCGGTGGGCGTGCCGATCGAGGAGGTCTTGGCCGCCGCCGCGCCCGGCGCTGGCGCCGGCGGGCCGGCGCCGTGGGACATGCGGCGCGAGGCGACCCAGGTGGCGGCGACCGCGGCCGGCCTCGCGGACGCTCCCCGGGTGGTCGGTGTGGGCCGGGGCCTCAGATCCCGCGCCGATCTGGTGGTCGTGGAAGAACTGGCGCGGGCTCTCGGCGCGGAGATCGCGTGCTCCATGCCGTTGGCGGATGACCTCCATTGGTTCCCGGAGGAACGCTACATCGGCCGGTCGGGCCAAAAGATCGCGCCCCGCGTGTACCTGGCTCTCGGGATCGCCGGTGAGCCACAGCACATGGAGGGCGTGCGGAACGCGAAAGTGGTGGCGGCGGTCAACAACGACCCGGGCGCGACTGTGTTCCGTCACGCCACGTACGGCATCGTCGGCGATCTCTATGAAGTCGCGCCCGCGCTGACGCGGGCGCTCGAACACAACTGACAACGCAAGGAGAAGCGAACTATGGCAACATTCGACGTTGAATACGACCTGGTGGTGGTCGGGGGCGGAGGCTCCGGCAAGATGGCGGCCTACATTGGCGCCAAAGAAGGGGGCCTCGCGACCGCTCTGCTGGAGAAGGCCCCCGAGACGGGCGGCAGCTCGGTTTTCGCGGAGGGTCAGGCCGCATTCGAGTCCAGCGAGCAGCTGGCGCGCAAGACGCCGCCGACCCCCGGGATGCACTATCCCTCGCGCGCCGAGGGCTACAAGCGTTACATCGACTACAGCCACAAGCGGGCCAACCCGGATGTGGTCCGGATGCAGGTCACCCACACCGCCGAGACCATCGACATCATGAAGTCGCTCGGGATCGTCTACACGGACGTCACGATCTACGCCTATGAGCAGCCGACCGAGCTGAACTCGTTCCACCGGCCGGACGGCCTCGGGGCCCACATGCAGGAGGTGCTGCTGCAGGCCACCGTCGACGCGGGCGTGGACATTTTCACTTCGACTCCGGCGAAGCAGTTGATCGTCGAAGACGGCAAGGTGGTCGGCGTGATCGCGGAGGACGCGGACGGCAAGACCATCCGGATCGGCGCCAAGGCGGTCGTCTTGGCGGGCGGCGGCTTCGGCGGCAACCTCGACATGGTGCGGGCGCATTCACGCTTCGCGCGCAACGCGGACGCCTTGATCTACATGGGGCCGGAGCCGAACACCGGCGACACCATCAACATGGCCCTGGCGATCGGCGCCGACACGTGGGAGATGCAACCGCTCATGCTGGTGCCAGTGGCCAAGGACAAGAGCTTGGTGGCGCACATCAACGGCGGCGGCTCCCAGCCGGTGCTGTGGGTCAACAAGACGGGCCAGCGTTACTACGACGAGCACGTCGCCCTGAGCTTCGCGGACGCGGCCAACGTCATCGCCATCCAGCCGGGCGGCGCCTCCTACTCGATCATGGACCAGGCGACGGTTCAGCACCTGATCGACGACGGCAGCGACATCGGCCTGGGGGACTTCGTCAAGTACCACCTGCCGCTGACTGGTCTGCAAACCGAGTTGGACGAGGCCGTCGCGGAAGGCGACATGGCTTGGAAGGCCGACTCGATCCCGGAGCTGGCCGAGGCGATCGGCTTGGATCCCGAGGTCTTCACGGCCACTGTGGCCCTCTACAACGAGTTCGCCGAGGACGGCGACGACCCGCTGTTCTACAAAGACGCGAAGTATCTGCGGCCCGTCAAGACGGCGCCGTTCTACGCCATCGAGATGCGGGCCGCCATCCTGGTCTCGGTGGGGGCGCTGCGCGTCAACGGCGATCTGCAGGTGATCGGCGTCGACGCCAAGCCGATCGAGGGCCTGTACGCCGTCGGCATGGACGCGGGCGGGCTGTTCGGCGACACCTACAACCTGGACGTGCCTGGCACCGCCAACGGCTTCGCGCACGCCAGCGGCCGGGTCGCGGCTCGTCACGCCATCGGGGCGATCAAAGCGGCGGCCGTCTGAGCTGCTGGGCGAACTCGGACCGGGACTAGGCGGGGCCGCGGGCGTGGATGTCGACTTCGACGTGATCGTGGTCGGCGCGGGCGTGGCCGGCTGTGTGGCAGCCCACCAGCTGGCCACGGCCGGGCGCTCTGTTCTGTTGGTGGAACGGGGCGCCCAGGTCGGCGACAAGGCGCTGTCTGGCGGGGTGCTCTACTGCCGGGTGATGGAGCAGATCTTCCCGGGATTCCTGGAGCGGGCGCCGGTGGAGCGCGCCATCACCCGCAACTGTTTGAGCTTCATGAACTCGGACAGCTTCGTCAACATCGACTACGCCGACGACCGCCTGGGCGCCCCGGTCAACGCGGTCTCGGTGCTGCGCGCCAAACTCGACGCTTGGCTGGGCGAACAGTGCGAGGCGGCCGGCGCCATGGTGATGCCCGGCGTGTTGGTGGACCGGCTGTTGCTGGAGGGCGGCAGGGTCCTCGGTGTGGGGGCCGGCGAGGACGAGTTGCGCTGTCACGTGGTCGTGGCCGCCGATGGCGTCAACTCGTTCGTCGCCCGCGACGCGGGCCTGCGTGACCCGGATCCACCCCGCCACCTGGCGCTCGGCGTGAAGTCTGTGATCGCCCTGGACCGCTCGACAATTGAGGCGCGGTTCAACCTGCCGGCGGCCGGCGGCGCGGGCGGCCTGGCCGAGGGCGCCGCCTACGCCGTAGTCGGCGACTGCACCAAAGGTGTCGGCGGCGGGGGTTTCATGTACACCAATTTGGAGTCGGTCTCGATTGGGTTGGTGCTGCGTTTGGACGATCTGGCGCGCAGCGGCGAGACCGCATCTGATCTGCATGACCGCTTCTTGGACCACCGCCGTGTGGCGCCGTTCCTCGAAGGCGGCGAGCTGTTGGAATACGGCGCGCACCTGGTCGCGGAGGGCGGCGCCGCGATGGTCCGCGGCTTGGTGGCGCCGGGTCTGGTGCTGGTCGGGGAGGCCGCCGGCCTAGCGCTCAACACAGGGTTGACGGTGCGCGGCATGGATCTGGCGGCGGGCTCGGCGCTCGCGGCCGCCAAGTGCGTCGACGCCGCATTGGCTGCGGGAGACTGCTCGGCGGCTGGTCTCGCCTCCTATGAGGCCGCCCTGCGGGCCAGCTTCGTCGGACGCGACATCGAGACCTACCGGCGGGCGCCGGCGTTCTTGGAGGGCACGCGGATGTTCAACGATTACGGCCCGCTGCTGGCAGATGTCTTCCACGGTGTCTACAACCTGGATTTGTCCCCGCGGCGGCGGCTGGTCAAGACGGCCCGCGCCGCGGTGAAGGCGTCGCCGGTCAGATTGGTGGACTTGGCGCGCGACGCCTGGGCGGCGATGAGGGCGTTGTGATCACATGAGACTTGGCAGCATCCCGGAGCGTTTGTCCCGCGACCGCCACAACCTTGGCGCCGCATCACACATCGAGGTGGACCAGGCCGCTGCGCGGCGGTTGGGCGCAGGCCCCCTGCTCGAGCGCATTTGCCCGGCCCACGTCTACACCCAGGGCCCGGACGGCGCCATCCGGATCAACTGGGCGGCCTGCCTCGAATGCGGGACATGCCTGGCGTTGGCGCCACCGGGTGTCTTGACCTGGCGCTATCCGGCTGGCGGCGCCGGCATCGCCTACCGCCACGGCTGAGCGCGGACGCCAGCCCCGAGGCCCGCCCGTCCCAGCCGACGGCTGGAGCGGCGACGGTTTGTCCAAGTATTTTGGGGCGAGCGTGCCGGAGGGCGCGACTTCGGTGACGGAGCAAGACGCGAGCATGGAGATCATGAAGGCCTTCGGCGAGATGGCGCAACGACCGGGCTACGATCCCGCGCAGAACCATGCCTTTGAGTGCCTTGACATTCACCGGCTGCTTTGGCCGGAGGAGACACCCTTGGAGCCTTACCCCTCCTAGGGCTTTTTACGCTTGTGAATGTTAGCGTTCACCTAGTACGCTCTGAGGAGCCGCGGCGCCCCCCGGGCGCGGTTCCGGCGTCAAGAAAGGGCGTGCGCTGTGCGAGTCAAAGGTTTCTTGAGGGGAAGGATGATCGTCGCGGTCAGCGTGTTCACGCTGCTGTTGGGAGGGGGTTGGCGCGGTCAACGCGCCGTCTGCGGACGCGGCGCCGCCGAACGGCCACACAGCTGGAGTGGCTCTGACATGTTGATCCCGGGGCGCCCTGGGCTGCGGAGAGGTTCGTGTGAGCGGCGACTGGGTTCGGGGGGACTCGGGTCGGCTGGTCGGCGTGCGAGCGCGGCACTGTTCGGGTGGGTGGCTTTGGCCGCGGCGATGTTCGTGGGGGGGTGCTCGGGGGAGCAGCAGGTGGATCCGTTGGATGACGGGATTGTGACTCAGGCGGAGTATGACGCGGCGGTTGCGGCCACTCAGAGATGCATCGTGGACAAGGGATTCGTCTCTGACGGCTACGGCTGGAGCGGCGACGGTTTGTCCAAGTATTTTGGGGCGAGCGTGCCGGAGGGCGCGACTTCGGTGACGGAGCAAGACGCGAGCATGGCGCACGCCGAGTGTGCCGCGGAGTATCTGTCTCAGGTTGAGAGGCAGTGGTTGTTGGATAATGTGCCTGAGGGCGCCGAGCGTGACGCGATGTGGGAGAGCCTGATCCAGTGTCTGGCTGAGAATGGTTTGCCGGGTTTCACACCTGGCGTCCCGAGCATGGAGATCATGAAGGCCTTCGGCGAGATGGCGCAACGACCGGGCTACGATCCCGCGCAGAACCATGCCTTTGAGTGCCTTGACATTCACCGGCTGCTTTGGCCGGAGGAGATCCCGTTGGAGCCCTACTGATGCCGCGTGGTGGGACGGGTCTCCTCACGGGTGTTAGTGTTCACCGCTAATATTGCGTTAGGCAAGTTGTCGATGGCTTGATCTTTGGGGCGGACTCGCGCGGCGGTCTTGGTCCATTTGAGCGGGTGACAGTCTTTGTTGTGGTGGTCGACGAGCCGCCTGAGCGTCTGGTTGAGCTGTCGGACGATTTGGGATATATCACATAAACGGTGTCCAGCCAGCCAGCATGGCGACGTCGGGGCCGACGAGCGCCATCGTCTCTTTGAGGGTGGCGCCGGCTATCTGGGGCCAGATTAGGGCGGTGTGGCGCAGGTCGTGGAGGCGGAAGCCGGGGCGACCCACCCCCGAGATGTGGAGCTGGGGGGAATTGAACCCCCGTCCGAGAACCAAAGCACAGGTCTTCTCCGGGCGCAGCCAACGAGCGGTTTTCTCAGCCCCGGCGCTGTTGCTGGCGACGCGCCGCCGGGCTCAGTTGTCTAGAAGTCCCCGTCCGCCGGACAACACAGCGGACGAGCAGTGGGCTGCTTCACGACGCCAAATCCCAAGCCGCAGCCATTCTTGGGTTGACGGGCAAACCTCTCGCCTCAGGCGGCGAGGGTGTAGCCGGTGCGGTTAGATTTCGCACTTATTGTTCACGTGGAGCGTTTACGAGATAACCACGTCTCCTCGGCCCGCTTCTCCTGAGTCGACGATCCCCGTCGAAACCGATCAGCCCCTCTGTTTAGTTGTTCCGACCAGTGTAACGCCTCCGCCGACCGCGCTATTCCCGCCCGCCGCCGGCGGGCGGCCCATCCCCGGCGGGCAGGGTCTGCCCGGGGTAGACCTCATCTTCGTCGTGCCACACCTCGAGGGTCACGCCCGCGCCGGCGAACAGGTCCCTCGATTGCTGGGCGGCGTGGTAGCGCCGCAACGCCACGACCCGCTCGACGCCCGCGCTGATCAGCAGCATCGCACAAGTGGCGCACGGCTCCATGGTGCAATAGCACGTGGTGCCGGCCAGCGGCAGCCCGTACCTGGCGGCCTGGGCCAGGGCGTTCTGCTCAGCGTGGACGGTGCGCACACAATGGGTCCGCAGCGACCCGTCGTCTTCGACGACCTTGCGCCACAGGTGGCCCGCCTGGTCGCAGTGTTCCAGACCCGGCGGGGAGCCGACATACCCGGAGCAGATGATCCGGTGGTCGCGCACCACGATGGCGCCGGAGCGCCCCCTGTCGCACGTCGCCCGGCCGGCCACCAGCGGGACCAATTGGACGAAGTATTCGTCCCAGCTAGGGCGGCGCCCACCCTGGTCGTTGGTGAGGGGATCGAAAGCGCCGGGAACACTCAAATCTGGCATCCCTCGATTATCGCAGCCGCGTCAGCGGCGGCGACGGCCGACATCAGCGCCCGGGTTCTGGGCGGACCAAGCGGATGTCCCGGCCCGCCGCCCAGGCGCCGATGTCGTCTCGACGCAGAGCGACCGCCATCAGATCCGGGAACTGATCCGGGGTGCAGGCGAACACCGGCACGCCAAGAGCGGCGACCTTGGCGGCGGTGTCCGCCGAATAACCCGGATTGCCCTGGTCGGTGAGCGCCACGAGCACCACCACGTTGACACCGACCCGCGTCAACGCCGAGAGACGCCTCAACAGCTGCGTCTCATCGCCGCCCTCGTACAGATCGGTCAACAGGATCAGGTGCGCCTTCGTCGGCTGGTCGATCAGCTCCGCGCAGTAGGCCACGGCCTGGTTGATGTCGGTGCCGCCGCCCAACTGGATCCCGAACAGGACCTCCACCGGGTCCGCGAGCTGGTCGGTCAAGTCAACCACCGACGTGTCGAAGCACACCAAGTTGGTCGCGACCGCGGGCAGCGCCGCCATCACCGCCGAGAAAATGGACGCGTAGACGACCGACGAGGCCATCGACCCCGATTGGTCGACGCACATCACAACCCGGTCCAGGTCCGCCGCGCGTTTTTGCCGCCGGGCGAATCCGACCAGCGTCTCCGGGACCACCGCGGCGTAGGCGGGCTGGTAGTGCCGCAGATTGGCGGTGATTGTCCGATGCCAGTCGATGTCCCTCGGCCTGGGGCGGCGGGTTCGCCTGGACCTGTCCCGCACGCCACGCACCGCCTCGGCCATTCTCAGCTCGAGGCGTTCCATCAGCGCTTGGACCACATCGGCGACGACCGCCCGCGCCGCGTCCTTGGCCTTCGCGGGCATCGCCCGCCCCAGCGCCATCAGATCCGCGACCAGGTTGACGTCGCGCTCCACCGATTCGAGGACCTCAGGCTGGAGCAGCATCTCAGTCAGGCCGAGCCGGTCGAGCGCGTCGCGTTGCACAACTTGGACGACCCCCCGCGGGAAGAACTCCCGCAGGTCGTCGAGCCAGGCCGCCAACGCGCGGGGCGACGACTTCCCCAGACCGCCCCGGCGCCGCTTGTCTTGAGGCGCCGCACGATGCCGACCGCCTGGGTCCGCGCCCCCGTCCGGCGCCTGCCCGTACACCGCGTCCAACGCCGCCGAGAGGCGCCCGTCCCTGGCGTCGAGGCCCTCGCCTAGGCCCAGCGCAAGACTCCACCGCCGTTCGGCGAGGTCTTTCTCGTCGAGCGCGTCGTCGAGGAACGCGGCGGCCCCGTCCTCGCGTCCAGGATCACACATGGCGGCCTCGGGCCAGGATCGGCGCCAACACGTCGAAGTGGGCGGCCCACACGGCATCGGGCAAGGTGACAACGCCCGGCAGAGACTTGACCACCTCGCCCAGAGCGGCCTGGCGCAAGCGTTTGCGTTCCATCGCGTCGAGGTCCGCGAACACCCTCCTCAGCAGCGGCAAGTAGGCCAGGAAGTCAGCGTCTTCGAGCCCACGGATCCAGCGGTCGACCGCCTCACGCAGCGGCGCGTCGTAGATCAACCGTGCCGCTTGGGTGGAGAAGAACCCCTCGACGAAACGCGCCGCCACCGCGGCGGGCGTTCCCGGGCTGAGGCGACGCGCCAGCAGGCCGACCGCCGCCTCGGGCGTCAACCGGTCCGCTGTGTAGAGCAGCTGGCCGGCCGCGCCCGCCGCGAAGGCCTCCCCGCCGGCCAAAACCCCCGCGAGCGCCTCGAACCAAACCCCCCACGTCTCCTCGGCAGGGTCCAACAACTCCAAACCGGCCTGCGCCGACCGCAGCCGGTCCACGAGAGCCGCGGCGGCGGAATCGTCCAACCCACGTGCGGCGTGCCGCAACCCGAGCGCGGCCTGGACCGCCAAACGCTCCGCCAACGCGGCCAACGGCGTCATGTCCGCCTGGCGGGCCTGACCATAGCGGGCGATCTCCGCGATGGGCGCCACCGATCCCAACAGCTGACCGACATCGCTGGTCAGGGCCGCTCTCCCCTCCAACAGTCGCAGGCCGACGGCCCACGCCTCGGGCAGGGACGCGGTCACTGACCGGCTCACCAGGTGAGCGAGCGTCGCCAAGTCCTGCGCCCCGCGCATCGCCTCCTCCAGGTAGGCGTCGGCGGCCCCGACCAACTCCGACCCATAGATCACGCGTTCGACCAACACCACACTGAACTCAGGGTCCCAGCGCAGCTTCCAGTTCTCACGGAACGTCCCGCGCGACCCGCCCACCGATTGGGGCTGGCCCCACGGCACCCCGAGCGCGCACAGCCTGTGCAGGAGCAGCGACCGCTCCCGCCCGGCGTCCGATCTGAGGTCCAACGTGAGGCTCCGCTCTAGCGCCTCGGGTTTCAGCCGCGTGGCGCGCTGGGCTCTTTGCACGTCCGCGATCAGGGGCGCGGCCGGGCCGTCCTCGGGCGCCGCGCCGACGTCGCGGCCGAGCAGCAGTTCCGCTTCGATGCTGCGCCACACCAGATCTTCGCCGCCGAACAGGCAAGCCACAGCCGCATCCCGCAGCTCCTCGAAGCCAGACCGCGGCCGGCCGCGCAGCGCCGCGAGCGCCAGGGCGAGCCGCTCCGCCTCGATCAGGTCCGCGGTTGAGACGCCGTGTCCTCTCGTCCGCAACAGGGCCCCGATCCGCGCCAACCACCGGCTGTTCGAGTCCGCACGCCCCCAAGTCCGCCAGATGTGCTGATTCCAGCCCGGCGCGTCGACGCCAGCGCCGTACCCCGTCCCACTCGCCAGCCGCGCGAGGCTCCACGGCGCCCACGTCGCCTGGATCTTGGCGCGCGGCAGCCCCACCAGCAGGCGTCGGTCCTCTGTCGCTCGTGTGGGGCCGGTCAGCGCCGGAACGTGCCACGCGCCGCACACCACCGCCACTGGGCCGGCGGCGCCCTTGGCCGCCTGCGCGATCTTCAGCCGCATATGCGCCTCGCGTTTGGCTTCCCAGGGTTCGGTCGGCTCCAGGCGCCGCAGTTCCGCCATCGCCTCGGCCACCGCCCCAAACACGGGCCCCGGGCTGGGGTTCTGCTCCAGCAGGTCGCACCACCAGGACTCCGCGTCCAGGTAGCCGGCCGCCGCCGCCAGCTCTCCCAGGGGGTCGCGCCGCAGCCGCTCTCCCCGCCGCGCGTCTCCGTCCTCCGCCGCGTCGTCACCGCGACCAGCGGCGGCGGGCAGGTCGATGAATTCGGCGGCCGCGTCGTGGCGAAGCGCCCAGAGCGCCGCCTGATACTCCGGCGAGAACTCGGCGAACGGCCAAAACGCGGCGTTCGCCGGATCGCCCTTCGGATAGGCGAGCAAGGCGATCGGCGGCCGCATGCCGGGCGCGGCGAGCTGCGCGATCAGGTGTGTCGCGTCGGCTGGACCCTCGATCAGGACCACGGCGGGGGCCAACTCGTCCAGGGCGCGCGACAGGCTAGCCGCCGAGCCCGGCCCGTGGTGGCGGATCGGGAACTAGTGGACTGTCATCGGCTCACAGCGCCTCCCCAAGTTCGGCGTAGTACTGCGCGTAGCCGCGGCGTCTCTTCAGCACCGTCTCGAGGTATTCGGCGAGGACGGCCTTGTCTTGGACCGGGTCTTTGACGATCGCCCCGACCATCGGGGCGGCGAGTTCCCGCGCGCCGAGCTGGCCGTCTGCGAACCAGGCGGCCTGTGACAGGCCGCCGACCAGCGTGCCGATCGCCTCAGCGGTGGACAGCGTGCCGGACGGGGTCTTGAGGGTGACCTTGTTGTCCGCGGTCACACCGGACCTGAGTTCGCGGAACACGGTCAAGACGGCCTTGATCTGTTCGTCCACACCGCGCGGCACCGGCAAGGCGAGGTCGTCGGCGAGTTCGCGGACGCGGCGGCGGACGATCGACACCTCCTCCTCGAGCGTCGCCGGCAGCGGGAGCACCACCACGTTGAAGCGGCGTTTCAGCGCGGACGAGAGCTCGTTGACGCCCTTGTCACGGCTGTTCGCGGTCGCTATCACGTTGAAGCCACGCCTCGCGGGCAGAGCGGTCGCCAGCTCGGGGATCGGCAGCACCTTCTCGCTGAGCACCGTGATCAGGGTGTCCTGCACATCCGATCCGAGACGGGTGAACTCCTCTAGGCGGCAGAGCGCTCCCTCGCGCATGGCGCGCATCAGGGGCGTGGCGACAAGGGCCGCCTCACTCGGGCCGTGGGCGAGCAACTCGGCGTAGTTCCAGCCGTAACGGATCTGGGTCTCGTCGGTGCCGGCGGTGCATTGGATCAGCAATGTCGAATCACCGGCGATCGCGGCGGCCAGGTGTTCGGAGACCCACGATTTGGCGGTGCCCGGGACACCCATCAGCAGCAGCGCGCGGTCGGTGGCGAGGGTCGCGACGGCCGTCTCGATCAGTCGCCGCTGGCCGACGTATTTCGGTGTGATCGCGGTCCCGCCTGGAGCGGCGCCGCCCATCAGGTAGGTCAGGACCGCCTTCGGGGTGAGCTTCCAGCCGACCGGCCTGGGGCCATCGTCGGCCGCGCTGAGGGCCGCGAGTTCTGCGGCATAGCTTTGTTCGGCGCTGAGGCGGAGCACATCGGTCATGGTTCGATTCCTTCTTTGGCAGGGTCTGACAGGCGGGCGTTCAGAGTCAGCGCGGCGAGGGCTGGCGTCGACGATGGGACGCCGAGGTACTCGAGGTGGCCCAACACGCCGTGGGCGGCGTTAGGGGTCATCATGGTGGCGAGGGCGGCCAAGCGGCGCGGCCCGGTGGCGGCTTCGCCGGCGTGGCCGGTGACCAGATCCTCGACCAGTGCGGCCGTCGGCATGAACGGCCCGACATCCATAGAGCCGATCAGGTCCAGGTCTACCGCGGCCGCGATGGCCTCAAGGGCATCGGGGCCGTCTTGCCGGGAAGCTTTGAGGAGCGCCAACACGACAGGCGCCGCGCTCTTGAGGCTGAGGCGGGCCAGAAGCGAACGGGCCGCCGCGTGCGACTCCTTCGAACGGGCGAGCTTCGCCGCCAGCGCCTCCACCTGCGCGTCGGAGCCGGAGCGGGCCACCAGCTCGGCGAACGCCTCGGCGGACGGGAGCGAGTCCCGCTCGGCGGCGCCCCAGGCCTTCACCAGCTGATCCGGCTCGAGCCCGAGAGCGGCGGCCAACTCCGGCAGCACGAGATCGGCGAATAGCCGGTCGCGGCGCGCCGCCGACTGGCCCTTGGCCAACCGAGCGGCCTTCACCGTCCGGCCCCTGCGAAGAAGGCCTTCGGATTCGAGGGTGAAATAGGTCGCGAGCTCTTCGGCCGCAGGGGATGTGTCCGCCACGCCCAGCCGCCCTAGCAGGGCTTTCGCTGTGGCTCTGACCGGCTGGGCGCGATCCGCCAGCAGCTCGGTGAGGAGTTCGGCGTCATCCGTGGTCAGGCCATGTGCGACTGTCTCCACGAGCGCCGCCCGGCCGGCCGCCGGGAGGTGGGCCAGCTGCTCACGGAGCCTCGTGCGCGAGGCTTGCGGGTCGCTCAGCCGCAGGCGCCGCATGGCGGCCGCGCGCTCCGCTGGCCGCATCTGCCGCCAGTCCTCGCTGGTCGCGGCCGCGTCGACGGGCACGGCAGGGGGCCCGGACGCGGCGGCCTCGGGCCCCGGCGCGGCGGCTCGCGCCGGCTCGGCAGCCGTCTGGGACCAGGCGATCCAAGGAGCGTAAAGCGCGGGGACGCCGGCATCATCCTGGCCGGGGAACCAATCCGCCGGGTGCACGGCGAAGCCGCGCCGCGCGACCAACCTGATCACGGCCTCCCGGCTGGGCCCGAAGGCCAACGCGGCGCGCAGGGTCCCCCGCAGCTCCTGCGGCGCCTGCGGCACAGCCAAGCGGGGCAACGGCGGCCGCTGGACCGCGTCGGAAGGCAGGCCAGGGCGCAGCGCCACGGTGTCGAATTGGGCCGCGAGGGCCGCGAGCGCCCGCTCTTGGGCCGCTGGCTCCCCTGCGGCCACCAGTTCAGACCAGGCCGCCGGCGCCAGCCGCCGCGCCTCGCCGCCGACCACCCAGCATTCCATCATGGCGGCGTACGCGCTGGTCAAAGACTGGCCGGTCACATCGTCACCGGCCCGAACTCGCTTTGGGCGGCCAACAGATCGAGCCGCGCGCCGTCCCAGATCCCGAAGGCCTCCAAGCGCGATCCGAGGAGCGCCACGGGGCACGGCCGCGCCAGCGGGAGAGCCACGGCGCCGCCGCCCCACCACAGTTGGACACCGCCCCCTTGCACGATTCCGCCCGGCCCCAACAGCGCAGGCGCCTCCAGTTCCCACGGGGCCGCGTCCCATAGCTGGCGGCAGGCGGCCAAGGGGTCGAACTCGGTCCCGCCGGGCGCGGGCGCTGGCCACGCGAGACGCTCACGCACCGGCTCTTGGGTCGCGATCACCGCCCGGACGGGCGGCCCGCCGGGGTAATACACCAGCTCCGCCGCGATTTGGCGGCCTGCCGGCATCTGGGCCGGCGCCCGCGGCGCCGTCACCGGGTAATAGTCCTGCAGCAACGCGCAAGGCGGTCCTTCACCGAGGTTGATCAGCCAGGTGGCGTGCGAGATCAGCCTGTCCCGCCGCGTTGTGACGCGGCTGCCCGCCACCTCCCAGACCGAGGTTGTGCGCAAGGCGCGCGGGTCGGCGAGCACCGCGGCCCGCTGTTCGGCCACGCCCACTGCCCGCCGGATGTGTGGCGCGGTCGGATCGGCCCGCCAGGCTTGGGCCAGCAGAACCAGTTTTCCGAGTTCCCGGACGGCTTGCCGCGCCCGCTCGGCGCTGGGCAGGGCGAACAGGCGGGCAGGCATCTCGTCCACGCGGGAGGCGAGCGACCCCGCCTTGTGGTCCACCAGCCGGGCCGCGATGCGGCGGCAGCGTTGCGGGGCTTCAGCGACCAGCCGGGTGAGGCCAGCGCGGAGTTGGTCGGAGATCCAGTCCTCGAGCTCGTCGAGTCCGGCAGCGATCGAGGCTTCCGTCGCCGCCCGCCTGGCCTGGGATCTGACGTCGTCTTGGGGCGCCTCGGCTGAGAACAATGCGATCTCGCCGCCGGGCGGGAAGTGCTCGGAGGCGATGAGTCGATCCGCGGGGCCGGACACGTCGGTCAGGGGCCGTGTCGCTGTGGGCTGGGGGGCCCCGCCCAAGCCGGGCCGAGCGGACGGCATCGGGCGCTGGGACGTCGTCGCGGGCTTGGGCGCCTGGCGGCCCTGACTCGGACGGCGGCGGCCGAGCCACTCGCCCACCCACTCGGGGGCGGCGCAGGGCACTATCGCGCTGGCGTCGGTCGCGGCGATCAACATCAGCGCGAGCACATGTTTACAGGGCGCCTTGCGGGAGGGGCAGGTGCAGCGATACCCCATGTCACGGGCGTCCACGCCGACCTGATACGGGTTCGCGCCGGAACCCTGGCACTCGCCCCAGAGGATCAAGGCCTGCGAGCCGAGCACCGGCCAGAGCGTGAGCTTGGTCAGGCCGCGGGCGGCTTTGAGCGCCGCCTGGTCGGGGGCCAGCGCCTCGACCCGGGGGATCTCAAACCACATGGAGACACCTGCCTAGGGGTAACCGTTCCGGGGCCAACTACAAGGGTGGCACAGGCGCGCGTCGCGCCGCGCTCCCCGCCGGGCGCATGGGGCCTCGTTATCCGCCCAGCACCTCTGCTAATTCGAGCGACCGGGCCGAATCAGCTTCAAACAGCGGCCCTGGGGTCGGCTCTGCGACGACGATATTCGGGTACACAAGGCCCTCGTCGCCGAATGCGACACCCGCGAACGGGCATTCGGCGATCAGAGCGCGCAGTTCGTCAGGCGTGACCGTCAAGGGGATGACGATCTCCGGGCGCGTCGCGTAATCGTCTGCGACGGGCGGGTCGGTGTCTTTGATCTGCGGATAGCCGGCCGCGCGGGCGCAGGCCGCCCAGTTGTTGGAGGCCTCGGCTGCCGCGGTCTTCTCCTCGAGTTCTAGCGTTGGGTCGGACACTTCGGCCGGCTCGAAATAGCCGGACATCACGAAGCATTCGGCGTACTCCGCCGAGCGGTCGATCCCTTGGATCATCAGCTTGGGGCTGGTCGGCTCGTTCTGGCTGATGTCCTCGAAGAACGCCTTCGACACCGCGTCCATGTCAGACCCGTCCGCTTCGAGGAAGCTGTTCCACACCCCGTCGATCGGGTTCCAGGCCACGGCCTGCGAGACTATCAACGCCACCAGCGCGGTCGAGTCGTCGATATCCCACAGCGCCGCCGAGATCTCGTTCTCGAGCAGACACTCTTGGAACGCGACGGCGGTGTCGCGCTGCGAGCCGCTGGTCTCAGAGCCGCTCGGCTGCGCACCACTCGCCGGCGAGTCGCTCGCCGCCCCTGACGGCGTGGCCGCCGGCGGGGTTCCGGCCGAGCAGCCCGCCCAGCCGAACCCGCCCGCCAATCCGACCGTCAACACGAACGCGCGCGCCACCGGCCACGCCGCCGGGCGCCGCGGCCCCATCCGGGTGGCCTTGGATCTCGCGCGCCGCGTCGTCACATTTCCACACTACCGCCGCGAGTCGGCGCGCCGAGGGTCATTCACGTCGCCGCCGTGGCCGGGTCACACTTTGACTTGGTCCCTGACATCATCTACGTCAGCGACCGGGCAGCCAGGCCGCCGCTTGTCGGGCTTTCGGGCGGAGCCCGGCCCCGAAACCCGCCCATCTGCGTTTC
>JAITLE010000233.1 GCA_031278075.1 Bifidobacteriaceae bacterium
GGCGACAGTCAACTCGCCGGGCGTCCCGTCCCCCACCGTCACATCGAAGCCGTCGCCGGCGAGTCGGCCAACGGGCGTGACCACCGCGGCCGTGCCGCACGCGAACACCTCGGCGACGGCGCCTAGGCGGATGTCGTCCAACAGATCGGCCAAGGCGATCGGCCGCTCCGCGATCTCGCGGCCGCGGTCACGCGCCAATTGCAACAGCGACGCCCGGGTCACGCCCTCCAAGATGGTTCCGGATGTGGGCGGCGTGACGACGACCCCGTCCGCTCTGACCACCACGATGTTCATGCCACCAAGCTCCTCCAGCGTGGTCGCTGTCGCCGCGTCCAAGAACAGCACCTGCTCACAGCCGTGCTGGTAGGCGAGTTCCTGAGACACCAGAGACGCGGCATAGTTGCCGCCGCACTTCGCGGCGCCGGTGCCGCCCGGCCCCGCCCGGTGGTAGACCCGATCAACCCAGATCGAGACCGGGCCCGCCCCGCCCTTGAAATAAGCGCCGACCGGCGAGGCGATCACGCGATACGCCACCTCGTGGGCGGCGCGAACCCCGATGAACGCCTCGGCGGCGAACATGAACGGCCGCAGATACAAGGATGTGCCCGCCTGGCTCGGCACCCATTCCCGGTCCACCCGGGCGAGCGCCTCCAGCGAGTCGACGAACTCCCCCACCGGCAGTTCGGGCAGGGCCAGCCGCCGCGCGGACCGCGCGAAACGCTCAGCGTTCGCCGCCGGCCGGAACGTGTGAATCGAGCCGTCCGCCCACCGGTAGGCCTTGAGGCCCTCGAACACCTCCTGGGCGTAGTGCAGCACCGCGGCGGCCGGGCTCAACTCGATCGGCCCATACGGAACCAGACGCCGATCATGCCAGCCCCCTTCCGCGGTCCAAGTGATCGCCGCCATATGGTCCGTGAAAACCGTCCCGAACGCTGGCGCGGCCAGCAGCGCCGCACGCTCAGCCGGCGGTGTCGGTGACGGGTTCGGGTTCAATGCGAACTGGCTCATTGTCTCTCCTCAGTCTTGCGACGGCTTGGCCCGAAGCTGACGCCCCGGCCGGGCGTCAAATGGTCGATTTCACCAGCGCCACAAGGGAGTCCCCGACCTGGTCGGTCCCCCGCGGCTCGGGCCCGCGGAACGCGAGGTCCGCGGCGACCGCTTGGTCGACGCGGCCCGCGGCGGCCGCGAACCCCAAGTGGCGCAGCATCAGCGCCACAGACAGCACGGTCGCGGTCGGGTCCGCCCGGTTCTGCCCCGCGATGTCCGGCGCGGAGCCATGCACCGGCTCGAACATCGACGGGAAATCACCCTCAGGGTTGATGTTGCCGGACGCGGCCAGCCCGATCCCGCCCACGACCGCCCCAGCGAGGTCCGTGATGATGTCCCCGAACAGGTTGTCGGTCACGATCACATCGAACCGGCTCGGGTCGGTCACCAGGAAAATGGTCGCGGCGTCGACGTGCAGATAGTCGACTTCCACGTCGGGGAAGTCCTGGCCGGCCGCCTCGACCGCGCGGCGCCACAGGTGTCCCGCGTGGACCAGCACATTGTGTTTGTGCACCAGCGTCAGTTTGCGCCGGGGCCTGGACGCGGCCAGCTGGAACGCGTAGCGCACCACCCGCGTCACTCCGTGAGCGGTGTTGATCGAGACCTCGGTCGCGATCTCATGCGGTGTGCCCGCCCGGATCGCGCCGCCGTTACCGACGTACGGCCCCTCGGTCCCCTCCCGCACCACCAGGAAGTCGACCGCGCCGGGCGCCGCCAGCGGAGAGGCCACGCCGTCGAACAGCTTCGCCGGCCGCAAGTTGACGTATTGGTCGAACGCGAAACGCAGCTTCAGCAACAGCCCGCGTTCCAGCACCCCGGACGGAACCGTCGGGTCGCCCACCGCGCCCAGCAGGATCGCCCGGTGACGCGCGATGCCGTGCAGCACGGCATCGGGCAACGTCTCGCCGGTCGCGTGCCAGCGAGCGGCCCCGAGGTCATACTGGGTGGCTTTGACGCAGACGCCGTCTGGGGCGAGCGCGGCCGAGAGCACCCGCAGGCCCTGTTCCACGACCTCGGGCCCGATCCCGTCTCCCGCGATCACCGCGAGGTCGAGGTCGGTGGCGGCCGTCATCGGGCAGCCGTCCCCTCGACGTAGTCGGCGTCCGAGGCGGCGACCCAGGCGAAGAGCTGGCGCAGCTCACGGCCGACCGACTCGATCGGGTGGGCCTCCTCCTTGGCGCGCAACGCCTTGAACTCGGGGCTGCCGGCGTCTTGGTCGCCGATGAAACGCCGGGCGAAGGCCCCGTCGCGGATGTCCGCCAGGACCTCCTCCATGTGCCGTTTCACCTGCGCGTCGATGATTCTTGGGCCGGACACGTAGTCACCGTACTCGGCCGTGTCGGACACTGACCAGCGTTGTTTCGAGATCCCGCCCTCGTAGATCAGGTCGACTATCAGCTTCATCTCGTGGAGGACCTCGAAGTAGGCGATCTCGGGCTGGTAGCCGGCCTCGGTCAGCACCTCGAACCCCGCCTGGATCAGATGCGAGACCCCGCCGCACAGCACTGTCTGCTCGCCGAACAGATCGGTCTCGGTCTCCTCGGTGAAGGTGGTCTTGATGCCGGCCGCCCTGAGCCCCCCGAGCGCCTTGGCATACGAGAGCGCCAGCGGCCACGCGCCGCCCGTGGCGTCGACCTCGACGGCGACCAGCACGGGGACGCCACGGCCGTCGACGAACTCACGGCGGACCAGGTGGCCGGGGCCCTTCGGGGCGACCATCGCCACGTCGACGCCCTCGGGCGCCGCGATGTAGCCGAAACGGATGTTGAAGCCATGGGCGAAGAACACCGCGTCCCCGGGCGCGAGGTTCGGCGCGACGTCCGCCGCGTAGACATTGCGGGCGACTTGGTCGGGCGCCAGCATCATCACGACATCGGCCCACTTGGCGACTTCGGCCGGTGTGCCCACGCCGAGTCCTTGTTCGGCGGCTTTGGCCCGCGAACGGGAACCCTCGGCCAGGCCCACTCTCACCTCCACACCCGAATCGCGCAGGTTCAGGGCGTGCGCGTGCCCTTGCGAGCCGTAGCCGATCACGGCCACTTTGCGCGATTGGATGACGGACAGGTCGGCATCGTCGTCATAAAAGAGCTCTGCCACGGGAATCTCCTCTTCTCAGGTTGCTTGTGCGGTTGATGTGCGCTGCCGCGCCCTATTCGAGGGCGCGCTCAAGGGCGCGGTCGGTGATGCGCTTGGCGCCACGGCCAATCCCGACCGTGCCGGACTTGACCAGCTCGCGGATGCCGAACGGCTCCAGCAATGTGAGCAGGGCGCCGAGCTTCGAGTCGGTGCCGGTCGCCTCGATCACCAAAGTCTCCTGGGACACGTCCACGATGTGTGCGCGGAACAGATCCGCGATGCCTGTGACCTGGCTGCGGGTGGTCGCGTCGGCGGCCACTTTGACCAGGAGCAGGTCCCGTTGGACGGAGCCCTCCTGGTTGTCCAATTCGACCACCTTGAGGACGTTGATCAGCTTGTTCAGCTGTTTGGTGACCTGTTCCAGCGGATGGTCTTCGACATCCACGACCGCGGTGATCCTAGAGATCGCGGGATGCTCGGTGGGGCCCACCGCGAGCGAGTTGATGTTGAATCCGCGGCGGGCGAAGAGCGCCGCGACGCGTGTGAGCACGCCGGGCTTGTTCTCCACCAGGACTGACAGGGTGTGTGTCGCCATGATCGGTCTCCTTCGGCTCTCTAGAACTCTTCGCGTTCAAAGGCTGGCGCCAGCCCTTGGGCGTATTCGATGGTGTTGTTCGAGGCTCCGCCGGCGATCATGGGCCACACCTGCGCGTCGCGCGAGACCTGGAAATCGATCAAGACGGGCCGGTCGGTCATGGCCGCGGCCTCTTGGATGGCGGCGTCCACCTGGGATTCGTCCGAGCAACGCAGCGCGGCGCAGCCGTAGGCCTCGGCCAGTTTGACGAAGTCGGGGATCATCGCGGTGTCGGCGCCGGTGTGGAGGTCCGTGTTGGAGTAGCGCTTTCCATAGAACAGGGTCTGCCACTGCCGCACCATGCCCAGCGACGAGTTGTTGATCAGGGCGACCTTGATCGGGATGCCGTTCAGGGCGCAGGTCACCATCTCGTGTCCGGTCATCTGGAAGCAGCCGTCGCCGTCGACCGCCCACACCTGGCGGCCCGGGTTGGCGACCTGCGCTCCCATCGCGGCCGGCACGGCGTAGCCCATGGTGCCGAGTCCCCCGGAGTTGAGCAGCCGACGGGCGGGCGTGATGTCGAGGAACTGCTGGGCCCACATCTGGTGCTGGCCCACGCCTGCGGCGAAGACCGCGTCCGGGGCGGCCAGGGCCGACAGCCGCTCGATCACACGTTGCGGCGCGAGGCGCCCGTCGGCCGGCTGGCTGTACCCACGGGGATAGCGTTCACGCAGGTCGTTTAGGTGTTCCCACCACTTGGCGTAGCCCGGGCGGGTCTCCCAGGCCGCCACCTCGGCGGCCAAGCCCTCGAGCACCAGGCCCGCGTCCCCCACTATGGGGATGTCCACAGCCACGTTCTTGCCGATCTCAGCCGGGTCGATGTCGGCGTGGACGATCCGGGCGCGCGGCGCGAACGTGTCGAGGCGCCCGGTCAGCCGGTCGTCGAACCGCGAGCCGACCGCGATGATCAGATCCGCCTGCTGGAGCGCCGCGACAGCTGGGACCGAGCCGTGCATGCCGCCCATCCCAAGGTTCGCGGGGTGGTTGTCTGAGATCGCGCCGACCGCCATCAGCGTGATGACGACCGGCGCGCCGCTCATGTCCACCAGCCGCTCGAGGGCCGCGCCGGCGCCGGTGCGCACAATTCCGCCGCCGGCGAGGATCACAGGGCGCCGGGCCGCCCTCAGCTCCTCGGCAGCCTGTTTGATCTGCTTCGCGCGGGGCCGCGCCACCGGGTTGTAGCCCGGGAGCTCCATCTTGACGGGCCAGCGCCATTCGGTCAGCTCGGTTTGCGCTGATTTGGTCACGTCGACCAGCACCGGGCCGGGCCGGCCGGTGTGCGCGATGTGGTACGCCGCCGAGATCGCGGCCGCGATGCCTCCCGCGTCCTTGACCAGGAAGGAGTGCTTCGTCAACGGCATCGTCGCGCCGACTATGTCTGCCTCTTGGAACGCGTCTGTGCCGATCGCCTGGGCGCCGACTTGCCCGGTGATCGCGACCAACGGCACGGAGTCGATGTTGGCGTCCGCCAACGCCGTGATCAGGTTGGTCGCGCCGGGTCCGGAGGTCGCCAGGCAGACGCCGACCCGCCCGGACGATGCCGCGTAGCCGGTCGCGGCGTGCCCTGCGCCCTGCTCGTGGCGGACCAGGATGTGCCGGATCCGGGACGAGTAGAGCGGATCGTAGGTGGGGAGGATGGTGCCGCCGGGGATGCCGAAGATCACGTCTACGCCCAAGGACTCCAGAGTCTTCACGATCGCCTGGGCGCCCGTGAGGGTCGCGTTCGCGGCGTGGCCGGTTGGCGTGGCCTCAGTTGGCTTCGTCATGACATCTCCTTCTTGAGTCGTCGGGTGCGTGTGGCAACAAAAAACCCTCCGGCCAACGGCGGCGGGAGGGTGCGCGGTGAACCGGGGCGGTCACACCACGCTTAGGACTACTACGAGAAGCTGCTGCACACCGGTTAGCTTAGACCTCCCGGGGCCCGCCACAATTGCGCCGTCCAGATGCTGGACGCATTCTGCCGCGGATTTGAGACACCCTGCGGGTGAGTCGGCCGCCTGGTCTCGGCCAGAGGGATGGACGGGCTTCGCGAAGAGTGTCCGCGGTGCGCCTCTAGGACAAAGGTGGAGACCGGTGGAGCGTGTGCGGCGGTACGGTGTCGGCTGTGACCGCGGTTCTTGAATTCCTGGCCAAAGAGCCTGTGCTGTTGATGTTTGTGCTGGTGGGGATCGGTTCGGCCCTGGGCGAGGTGCGGGTCAAGGGTGTCGCCATAGCAGCGGCGGCGGTCTTGTTCATCGCCATCGCGTGCTCAGCGTGGACTACTTCGCTGGGCATCGACATGGCACTCGAACACCTCCAGATCCTGGGCAGCTTCGGCCTGATTCTGTTCACTTACACGGTCGGAGTGCTGTCTGGTTCGAACTTCTTCGCCTCCCTCAAAGAGAGCTGGCGCCTCATCTTGGCGATGATCGCGCTGATGGCGGCGTCTGGGGTGATCGCGTTCGGCGGCGGCAAAGCGCTCGGCCTGGATGGCGCCACCGCGGGTGGGACGTTCGCGGGGGCGGTCACCAACACGCCGATGCTCGCGGCGGTGCGCACCGCCTCCGGCGACGCGAACGCGCCCACCATCGGCTACGCGGTGGCTTATGTCTTCGGCGTGTTGGGCATGTTGTTCTTCGCGCAGATGGCGCTGCGCCAGGCGCCTAAGGACACGGACGCGCCTGTGCCGCTGGTCTCGCGCACCATCCGCGTGGAGACCGATTCGATGCCGTCGATCGCCGCCCTGGAGGAGCGCTACGGCGGACACATCAAATTCGCCCGCATCCGCCACGGGGAGCACAACCCCGTGCTCGCCGCGACAGACGAGGACGTCCTGCGCCGCGACGATTTGGTGACGGTGGTCGGGCCGAGCGGTCTGGTGCAGGACGTGACTCGCGAACTCGGCCACAAATCGTCGCACGACTTGAACGCCGACCGGCGCTTCCTCGACTTCAGGCGGATCACAGTGTCCAACCCGGTCCTCTCCGGGCGGACAATCGCCGAACTCGACCTAGAGGAGCGGTTCTCGGCGCGGATCATTCGCGTTCGCCGCGGGGATGTGGACATGCTCGCCGAACCGAATCTGGTCTTGCAGACCGGTGACCGGGTCCGCGTGGTCGCCTCACGACACGCCATGGACTTGCTATCGAAGTACTTCGGGGATTCCGCCAGAGGGCTCGCGGACATTAACCCCGTGGGCTTCGCAGCCGGGCTGGCGCTCGGCATCGGTCTGGGCCTGGTGCCGATCCCTCTTGGATCTGGGCGGTTCGAACTCGGCTCAGCTGCGGGAACGCTGCTCGTCGGGCTCGTCTTCGGCCGGCTGGGCCGTGTGGGGCCGTTTGTCACGACCATGCCGACATCCTCCTCCCAGGCGATCTCCGAACTTGGACTGCTGATGTTCCTCGCCCAGGCCGGGATCGCCGCCGGCACCCAGATCGCGGCCGCGTTTGCCTCCGGCGAGTGGCTCAAGATTCTGGGTCTCGGCGCGGCGATAACCACATTCTTAGGGTTCGGGATGTACGTCGCTATGCGACGGCTGTTCAAGACCGGCGGCACCCGCCTCAGCGGAATGTTGGCGGGAGCGCAGACCCAGCCAGCGGTTCTAGCTTTTGCCAACGCGAAGACCAACGCCGATTCGCGGGTCGCGTTGGGCTATGCGCTGATCTACCCGGCCGCCATGGTGACCAAAATCCTTTTAGGTCAGATCATGGGACTGCTCGCGTGATATAGAATGCTGGCTAAGCCACGTTCAACCTCTACACAGAAAGACGATTAATGGCACGACGCGTTGTCACCCAGTTGCTCGACGACCTCGACCAGAGCCCGGCCACCCAGACGGTGGTCTTCGCTCTGGAGGGGCGGAAGTACACAATCGACCTGAACGACGACCATGCGGCAGAGCTGCGCGGCGTCCTTCAGCCCTACATCGCCGCAGGCCGGCGCGGCACGGGCCACCGCGGCACGGCGGTCCCCAAGAAGACGCTCGACTTCGATCCGGCGGCAGTGCGCGCTTGGGCGAAATCGAACTCGGTGATCGTCTCCAAGCGCGGCCGCATCCCGAACTCAGTGCTCGACAGGTATCGGGCCGCCGGCTTCTGACGGCGCTCAAACATCTCGCCAAAACCGGGGGGCTGACCAAGCGGTCCGCCGCCCGGTTTTGACGCGCCCGGCGCGACCCGGCGCGACCCGGCGCGACAGCGGACCGGGGTTATCCATCTCGCCGCCCCGCCCGCGCTTGGACTGGGGCGATGGGGCGAGCAGGTCGCCGCTTGTGGCGGCTTGGGGCCGTCAATCATCAGCCCCGGGCGGTGACGGCGGGTAGTCCGCGATCTCCGGCCGGGCGGCCAGGAACGCGACGGAGGCGGCCAGGCAGCCCGGCGCCACCAGGATCGAGGCGGCCAGCATCGCGATGGCGGCGCCGGTCATGTCACTTCACTCCTTCATAGGCGGGATAAGGCTGGAACGGCAACGGATCTTGGCGCCAGGGGAGCAAGACCATGGCGGCAGCCACCAGCACGGCGAGGGCGAGCGAGCCCCAGCCCGCGGTCAGGACCAGCCGCAGCGAGTAATCGGCCGAAGGCTCGGCGAGGAACTGGTAGACGGTCGCGACCAAAATGTAGCCGAGCACAGCGGGGCTGAGCACGCCCACCAGGAAGCGCCAAGCGGCGCCCACCTTGAAGGTCGAAAGCCTCGCGAGGTGCCAGCTCAGCTCGCCGCCCTTGCGGTAGACCCACAAGGCGACCACCATTGTCGCGATCGCGGAGACCACAATGCCGACCTCGTTGATGTGTTTGTCGACCACGTCCAGGTTGGGCAGACCGGCTTTGGTGCCGAAGCAGGCCAGGGAGATGAGCGCCACGGGCAGGCCCATCCGGACGGCGGCGGCCTTCTCGCTCAGGTGGAACTTGTCCTGCAGGGCGCCTGAGATCACCTGAAGGATCGAGATCAGCGACGTGAACCCGGCGAGCAGCAGCGAACCGAAGAACAGCGCCCCGAAGACGGCGGCCCCGGGCATCTGCGAGACCACTTTGGGGAACGTGACGAACGAGAGCAGCACACCGGTGATCGCGTTCTCGTCGCTCAGTTGGGCCATGGTTTGGCCGTTCTCGTGGGCCATGAAGCCCAGGATGGAGAACACCCCGACACCGGCGAGGATCTCAAACGTCGAGTTGGCGAACGCCACCACGAGGCCGGGGCTGGTCAGGTTGGAGCGCCGCCTGCGGTACGAGGAGTAGGTCAGCATGATCCCGAACGCGATCGACAGCGAGAAGAAGATCTGCGCGTAGGCCGCGATCCAGACCTGGGGGTCGGCGAGGGCTTGGAAGCTGGGCGTGAACAGGGAGTTGAGGCCTTCGCTGGCGCCGGGCAGGAAGAGGGCGCGGACCACCAGCGCCCCGAACGCGATCACCAGGACCGGGATAGCGATGAAGTTCGCCCGCTCCACGCCCTTCTTGACGCCGAAGGCCATGACGACGATCGCGACCACCCAGATGGCCGCGAGCGGCAGCAGCACGCCGGCGACTGGGGCCAACAGGCCGCCGGTGGCGCCGTCGGTTTGGAGGTACGTCTGGGTGAGGAAGCCGATGGTGTCCTCGCCCCAGCGCTGATCGAACGAGAACACGAAGTACGATGCCGCCCACGCCAGGATCGCGGCGTAGTAAATGGCGATGAAGAAGCAGATCATCACCTGGAACCAGCCGATCGACTCCGCCCATCGGCCGCCGCGACCCGCCATCCGCCGGAACGCCAGCGGCGGCGAGCCGCGGAAGCGGTGCCCCAGCGCGTAGTCGAGGAACAGGATCGGCACGCCCGCGGTCAGCAGGGCCACCAGGTAAGGGATGATGAAGGCGCCGCCGCCGTTGGCGTAGGCCACCCCGGGGAAGCGCCAGATGTTGCCGAGCCCGACGGCCGAGCCGATCGCCGAGACGATGAAGCCGAGTTGCCCCGACCACTGTTGCCTCTCCGGCACGGCGGCCGGGGCTGCCGCGGAACGATTCGCCATACGCTTCCTTTATTGATCCTTTACCAGAGATTGGTGACTTGAACAAGAGCCTTTTGACGGTACCTCGCGTCCCCCGAGCCTGACCGGCCTGTTCGCATCCTGAGACGCGCCCAGTGCGAGACGCGGGGCCGCGGCGCGCCGTAGGCTGGCTGGATGCTAGAGATCAGAGCTGCCCGCGCCGGCGGACCCACAGTCTTGAAACCAGCCAAAGCTGAGATCCCCGAGCCCGGCCCCGGCCAGGCGCTCGTCAAAGTGGCCGCCGTCGGCGTCAACTTCATCGACACCTACCGCCGATCAGGCGTCTACAGTGTGCCGTTCCCGCACGTCCCCGGCTCGGAGGGGTCCGGCTGGGTTCAGCAAGCGCCCCCCGGCTCGGACTTCGTCGAGGGGCAGCGCGTGGCTTGGGCCACGTCGGCGACGGGCTCCTACGCGGAGTACGCGGTGGTCGATGCCGACCGGTTGCTCGCCGTCCCCGAGAGTTTGGGACTCGACGTGGCAGCCGCTCTCCCCTTGCAGGGGATGACGGCCGACTACCTGGTGCGATCCGCCTACCCGGTCCGCCCCGGGCACACCGTGGTGATCTACGCGGCCGCGGGCGGGGTGGGCGGCCTGGCCACCCAGATGGCGTTGCAGGCCGGAGCGCACGTCATCGCGACCATCGGCGGCGCGGCCAAGATCGCGACGGTGCTCGCCTTCGGCGTCAAGCCAGCCGATGTGATCGACCTGGGCGCTTTGGCCGACCTGACCGAGGAACTGCCGCGCGAGGTGCGGGCGCGCACGCAGGACGGGGCGGGCGCGGACGTCGTCTTTGACGGGGTGGGGCGCGCGACCTTCCAAGCCACTCTCGCGTCGCTGCGGCCGCGAGGCGCCGCCGTGCTGTTCGGCGGGACGTCCGGCCAGGTGCCGCCGTTCGACATCCAGGAGCTGAACGCGCACGGGTCGCTCTATTTGACCCGCCCCAAGCTCGACGATTACACGGCGACGCACGCCGAGTTGACGGAACGCGCGGGGCGGGTGTTCGGCGAGGCCGCAGCGGGGCGGTTGGTGGTCGGCATCGGCGGACGGTTCGCCTTGGAGAGCGCGGCCGAGGCGCACCGCGCCATCGAGTCGGGGCAAACCCAGGGCAAGCTGCTGCTCTTCCCGGGCGACAGCACGTGGGCGGGAGAACCCGGGCTGGCTTAGCCTCGGTGCGGGCGCCCTGCGATCTGCCACCTCGCCCCGGGCGCGGACCTGCCGGAAAGACCCGACCGCCAAGCCACTCAGCCTCCCGGCTGGGTGGCGCTGGACGCAGGCCCGCGCCTACAGTAGGCGCGAACGAAGAGGAGGACTCCGTGGCAGCAGTGATGACCGGCCGCGAGTTCAACCGGGACGTCAGCGCCGCCAAGCGCGCGGCAGAGCGCGGCCCGGTTGCCATCACCGACCACGGGCGCCGGGCGCACGTGCTGATCACGGCCCGCTAATACGACAGGCTGACGGGCGCCGACCAGCCGGTAGGCAGCAGACTTCGCATGGCGGGCGGTGAGCACATCGACCTGCCTCTGCCGTCCAGGGCGGACGGGTTCCCGAGGGAGATCGAATTGTGAAGTACTCGCTTGACACCAACGTGTTAGGCGACGCGCGCCGCGGCGCCTCGCCCGTCGCGTGTTTTGGTTGGGGTGGCGTCACTGGGTTTGACTGGGTTTGGTGTTGGCGCCTGGTGGACGGGGGCGCCGGGGCCCGTCGGTTGGGGTGATTCCGCGGTGGCGTAGTTGTTGGTCCGGCCCCAGGTGTGGGCTAGGCAGTAGGCCAGCAGCCTGGTTTGGCGTCCGCCGCCGTTCTTCGCGCCCCGCCGTTCCATCCCGCCGGGCGTGTCCAAGTAGCGGACAACACCGCACGCCCCCGAAACGCGAGCCCTCGACACCCCCCAGACCCGCCCACAGCCACACCACCACCCACCACGCGGGCCG
Organism: Bifidobacteriaceae bacterium; assembly: GCA_031278075.1. Classification (GTDB taxonomy): domain Bacteria; phylum Actinomycetota; class Actinomycetes; order Actinomycetales; family WQXJ01; genus JAIRTF01. Next base: position 11,684 of record JAITLE010000233.1, read on the forward strand.
CCAGCGACACCACTTGTCAACAGCCACCAATCAAACAACACAACGCCACGCACCTTGTGTAGGTCCCGTGTGGCCCATGGGGCCAGTGAGGCCAGTGGGAGAGCTGGGGTTAGAATGTACCCCATGACCCAACCGACCACGCCCTCAGCGCCGCCACGGCGCGCGGCCCGGCGGGGAATCGCGCTGCTCGGCGCGTTAGTCGCGGCCCTGTGCGGCGTGGTCGTCAGCGCCGCGCCCAGCGCCACCGCGGCAGTGCCCTCCACCTTCACATTGAACGGCTCCGGCTACGGGCACGGGGTGGGGATGTCGCAGTACGGCGCGCGCGAGATGGCCAAGGCGGGCAACAGCGCTGCCCAAATCCTCGGCTTCTACTATCCGGGCACCAGCGTCCAGGCCCGCGACGTCGGAACAATCCGGGTGCAACTAGTCCAGACCGCGACCGCGGTGATCCGCCACGTGGGCGCGGCCGGCACGCTGACCCCAGTCTCCGGCCAGGCGCGGCCGGTCGCGAAAGGGACCGTCCTGACGTTCACCGCCGCCGGCGCCAACGTGAAGGCCGCGGGGGCTGGCGGCGATGTGACGGCGGCATCGTTCGACGTCACCTGGAACGGCGCGGCCGACTGCTCCGGCTACGTCACAGTGGACGGAACCAACGGCGGATCGAGCGGCTACTGCCGGGGCCGCATGGTCGTCACCGCGATCAACGGCAAAGTCAACGTGACAGCGGTCGTGGCCCTCGGCCGCGACTATATATACGGCGTGGCAGAGGTGTCCTCCTCGTGGTCGGAGGCGGCACTCCAAGCCCAAGCCATCGCCGCGCGCACCTACGCCATCAAACAGAAGTACAAAACCTCCTGCGACTGCGCGGTCTACTCCGACACACGTTCGCAGTATTACGCGGGGCGTTCCAAAGAGGTCGAGACCAAGTGGGGGGCCGTGTGGAAAGCCGCCGTCGACAAGACCGCGTCCACGGCCACCTCGGGCAGCGTGATCATTTACAACAACGCGCCAATCGAGGCCGTGTACGGCGCCTCCAACGGCGGAATGATCGAATCCGCCCTCGACATCTGGGGCGGCGGCGGGGCCTACCTGGTCACCAAGGACGACCCGTGGTCGCTCAAACCCGACGTCCCCGATTCGGTCAAGGCCTGGACCGTGACCAAGACCCAGGCGCAAATGAAGGCGATCTTCGGCCTCGCGGACGTGGCCAGCGTCACGATCACCGCGACCACCGGGGGCGGCAGCGCCAAGACCATCGTGGCGAAGTCCTCCTCGGGGACCAGCAAGACGATATCTGGCGCGGAGACCATCCGCTCTGCGTTCGGTGTCAAGTCGGCGCATTTCGCCGTGGGCGGGGCGGCGCAGCAGCCTTCCCCGACGCCGACGACGCAGCCCTCCG
>JAITLE010000238.1 GCA_031278075.1 Bifidobacteriaceae bacterium
CTTTCTGAGGCCGAGATCGAGGACATGGCCGGGCACTACCGGAACGGCAAGACTGTTTACGAGTTGGCCCCCATGTTCGGCATCGCCCGGCAGACCGTGGGGATCATCCTGCGGCGGCAGGGTGTGGACACCGGGAGCTGTCGTCACTCCCTCAAGTCGAGCGTTTAGGGCGCTGGAACCGACACGGGAGCCGGGGTGAAGGTCGCCGTTGACTATGGTCTGGGCGGTGTGGGCAACGCGCTTTGGCGCTGGCCAGGAACTCCTCATAATTCACCACTCGCGATGTCGTAATTCACCATGCAACACCTCGTAATCCACCGCCTCCTTGATCACCAAAGCACCCTAGCGAAGTCCGACTATTTGGACGCCATCACCACAGCTTGCTTTCCAGCGTCCTGGCCGAGGACCCGTACACGGGGCAAGGCGGTAAGGTTCCGCCAGTCGGAGGACGAGATCGAGTGGTACGTCCACATCGACCATGTCGTGGCCGTGGCCGACGCGTGGGTGTCGGGTGGGTGTCGGTGGCCGTTCGACGGTCCGAAATGGGTCGAGTTCTGCAATTGGCCGGGGAATTTGTTGGCGGTGTCGAGTTCGGCGAACCTATCCAAGGGCGACAGCAACGCCGCGAACTGGCTGCCATCGAACCCTGTCCACGACTGGCGAATCCGGTACGTGATCATGCAGTCGCAGGTGAAAGCACACTTCAACTTGTCGTTGAGTGAGTCGGAGGCGGAAGCCATGCGGCGGCTGCTGGAGACGGCGCGAGCATGATCGGCGGTCACTCGGGTGCGGCGTCGGCTCGTTGGCGGGCGCGGAGTTCGATGGCCTGGCGGGTGCGGGCCAGTTCGGCTTCGAGGGCTTTCTCGTCGGGCAGGACGAGGCGGTACTCGGAGGCGAGGACGGGGTTGGGCAGCCCGTCGAGGGCGTAGCGGGCCTCGTCCTCGTCTTTGTCGGCGCACAGGATCAGCCCCACCGGTGGGTTCTCGCCGGGTTTGACCCAGTTCTGTTTGGCGTAGTTCAAGTACAGATGCATTTGGCCGGCGTCAGCGTAGGTGAACTTGCCGATCTTCAAGTCGACGAGCAGCAGGCTGCGCAGGGTGCGGTGCAGCAGGACGAGGTCGACCCGGTACCAGGAATCCCCGATCCGCATGCGGCGTTGCCTGCCGATGAACGCGAAGTCGTCGCCGAGTTCGAGGAGGAACTCGGCCAGGTGCGCGACCAACGCCTCTTCCAGCTTGGTTTCGGAGTATTCGTCTCTTAGGTCGAGGAACTCCAGCACGAACGGGTCGCGGATCGCCTCGCGGGGCGTGACCTGGTCGCCGGGCTGAGTGTCGGCGGCCTGGACGAGCATGTCCTGCTTGTTGCGAGACAGGGCGATCCGCTCGTAGAGCATGGAGTTGACCTGCCGGTCCAGTTGTTTGACGGTCCAGCCGTTGCGCAGCGCCTCGGTCTCATAGAACCGGCGGGCTGGCTCGGTCTTGACCGACAGCAGCCGCACATAGGCCGACCAGGGCAGCCGGAACGCCGCCGCGACTGGCAGCACGTCCCCGGACGCCGCGTCAGCGGGCGCGGCCGCGCCGGGCTGCGGGGTGCGCGCGTCGATGGCGGGAGATTTGGCAGACGGTTTCTGCCAAATCTGCGGCCTGGGCCAGGCGAGGTAGAACTGGCGGAACTGGCGCAGGTTCCTCGCGGAGAATCCCCGCCCGAACCGGGCGGTCAGGTCCGCCGACAGCCGGTTCAGCAGTTCCACGCCGTACTCGGCGCGCTGCTGGCCATCCTGCTCCACGGTGACGATGCGCCGCCCCACACTCCAGTAGGTGGCCGTCATGATCGCGTTGACGCTGCGCCCGGCGGCAGACCTGGCCTGCTCGAGCAGGCCGACGATGTCGCGCAGCGCCTCGCCGTACCCGTCGGGCGCTGCAACGTCCACCCCCGGCTGGCCGCTGCCGTCCTCGTCCCGCATCCGTGTTCCTCTCCTGACTCGGCCCGTGACTGCGAAGGCGAGTCCTACCACTGATTGTCCCATCGCCCTCCGACGCAAACCTGTCTGAGGGGTCACAGGTCACAGCGCGTCGAGCTGGCCCTCGCACCTGGGTCGCGTTTCCCGCCGTCCGTTCGAAAGGCCTACCATGTCCGATCCCGTCCTGCCCTTCCCGACGCCGCACACCTGGTCGGCGTCCGCGGACATCAACGCGTCCAACGCGGGGGCGTCGAATCCCTCACCGACGTACGGGGGGCGCCGCAGACCGCGAGACCCTCGCCGGGAGGCGCGGCCGCGATCTTGGCGACTCCTGGCTTCAGGTCCTTCGTGGGCGTGCCGCCCCGCAGCTCCAGCGGTTCGATGCCGTGCACTGCTAGCGCCTCGGCCAACGCACCCAGGTGGTCCACCCTCCGAGTCAAGACCAGGCGCCTGCGCCTGCGGGCAACCCCGCCGCCCGTCGCCGCCACCAGCGCAGCACGTCGGCCGTCCGCAGCAAGGCGACATCCATAGCCGCCTCGGCTACGGGCTCGGTGGGCTCTAGCCGGATCGGTGAAGGCGGTATCCGGCCTGGTCACACGGACCGGCGGCCCCTGGCAGGGGTTGCCGAGCGTGGGCTGCGCAGACTGCTCGGAGACATGGCGAATGGGACCCAGCTGCCAGGTCGCAAATTGCTGCGACCCGTCGCGGCGCCGAGTCATGCGACAAGCTCTAGTCGCGTCCTTTATCGCATGCTGATCGCATCACCTTTATCATCTTCAGGTGTAATGGCTGGTCAGAGCCGCAAAAGCGATAGGTTGGTGGAGCATAGGGGATTCGAACCCCTGACCTCTTCCATGCCATGGAAGCGCGCTACCAACTGCGCCAATGCCCCTCGAGCCACGCAATCGTACCAAACCTTCCGCACGCGGACGCGCCGGCAGGCCTGACCGCCGGGCGCCGCTTGACCGGCTTCAGCGGCGCGGCGCGTGGCCCGGCCCGGGGCCGCCGCCGGAACGCTTCCCCAGTTGGCCAGCGCACGATGCCGTGCCGCCCGTCCCAGCCCCACATCGCCGGGCCGCTCCTCGCGCCGCGCGCCCGCCAGGTTGGGTGGAGCGTTTCAACCACATCTCGCGAGCCGCCGGCCCCCGCGCGGCCCCGTCCGCGCCCGGCCGGGCCGGCCCCACGCCAAGGACCGCAGCGGCGCCGTCTAGGCCCAAGCCACCTGCCATGTCCGACCTCGGACCGGCTGACCAGCGGAATGTAACGTTTCAATAACGAGTCCCGCCCGCCCATCGCGCTAGGCCCGGTCCAGCGCTAGGTTTGGCAATTGACGCGCTTCAATCCTAGGCGCGAGCGACCCATTGTCCAAGGAGGCACAGTGATCCGTTCCAAATCGACTGGCGGCCGCCGCCGAGCCACGCTCGCGGCAGCTTTGTGCGCATCTATCGCCCTGGCGCTGACGGCCTGCGGCGACAAAGACCCGGGCTCATCCGGATCGACTTCCCCAGGCGGCCAAGGCACTCAAGACACCCCGGGCGGAGACTTCGCCTACCTTGGACTGACCGAGAACACAACCGTCGCGAGCGTGCTGACAACCCTGGCGACCAGCACCTGCGCCACCGATCTCGCCGCTTATCCGCTCAAGGAGAGCGACTACGCGCAAGACCAATTCGACCAACAGCTCCAACTCCTCGCGGGGCAGGACGCGCTGCCCAATCTGAGCAGCGCGCCCAACGCGCCAGCGCTGGGCGTCGAGCTGTACGAGGGCGGCTATCTGGTCGACTTCGCCACCGCCCTGAGTGAGGTCGGCGCCGCCGACGCTCTCTTGCCGGCCGCCGCATCAGTCGTTGAATCGCTTTATGACGGGCACCTGATCGGGTTACCCAACGAGTTCAACATCGAGGGCATCTGGTACAACGAGAAACTACTCGCCGACAACGGGATCGAGCCGCCGGCGACTTGGGATGAGTTCACCGCCGCCAACGCGACCTTGAGCGCCGCAGGCGTCCAGCCGTGGTCGGTCGCCGGCAAAGGCGGCGACGGCTGGAACATCACCCGCCTGGTAGGAAACTACATCTTCCGATCCGTCGGACCGGACGGCCTCAACGCAGTAGCCGACGGCTCCGCCAAGTTGACCGATCCGGAATACGTCGCCGCGGCCGACGCGATCAGCGCGTGGGGGCAAGCCGGCTACTTTGGGCCGGCCCCGACATCGATCGACTACGCCACCGCGATGAACACCTTCCTGACCGGCCAGGCCGCGTTCTATTACATGGGCTCATGGGCGCTCGGGAACTTCAACAATCCGGAAGAGAACCAGATCGGCGCCGACAACATCGGCTTCATCCCGTTCCCCGACGTCGCAGGCGGCAACGGCTCCTCGGACCAGGTGCCCGCCAACGCCGGCATGCCGCTGATGATGTCGAGCAGCGCCTGGGGCGACGCCTCGAAGGCCTGGTTGAAGTGCATAGGCGACAACTTCGGCGCCGTGGCGCTGAAGGACCACGGTGTGATCTCGGGCTTCAAGGTCAACGAACAGGTGGCAGACCTGCCCGAATTGACGCAATTGGTCCAAGGCGTCATGGCCGACGCCCCCAGCTCAGTGCTGTGGTTCGAAGCCAAGTTCTCCGCCGAGGCGACGACGACGTCCCAGACCAACGCCGGCCTCTTGGCTGAGGGGTCGATGAGCGGCGCAGACTTCATGGCCGCGGTCCAGGCCGATCTCGGCTAGAGAGACAAACACCCGCCGACCACGCCCGGGCCCGCTGCCCCGCGAGCCCGGGCCGCGGTCGGCCACACCAGGCCCCCGGCCACGCCCGGGGGCGCCACACACGACGAGGAGCCGCCAATGGGGGTCGAGGCATGAAGCAGGTACTGGGGGATCGCAAGACCATCGCCGTGCTTTTGGCTCCGGCCCTCGTCACCTATTCAGTCGTGATGCTCGCCCCGATGCTGTGGTCGCTCGGCTACACCCTCTTCGCGGGCAACCCGGTGCGGGGTTTCACCTGGTCGGGATTGGACAACCTGACGAAGCTGTTCACCGACCCGAAAGCGAGACAAGCCATCGCCTTCACGATCAAGTACGCGCTCACGGTCACGACGGGGCAGGTCTTGGTCGGATATCTTCTCGCGTTGCTCTTCGTGTTCTTCCTCAAACGCGCCTCGGGCGTGATCCGCACGCTGACGTTCTTTCCCGTGGTCTTGCCGACCGTCGCCGTGTCGTTGCTGTTCGAGAAGCTCTTCGAGATCGCGCCGACCAGCGGTCCCGTCAATTCGCTGATCACCGCCCTGGGCGGGCAGCAGGTCAACTGGTTCGGAGCGGGCTCCACCGCGTTCGCGGTGATAGCGATCATGGACATCTGGCGCTCGATGGGGTTCTACGCCGTCCTCCTTTACGCCGGGTTGGTGGACATTTCTGAGGACGTCATCGAGTCGGCGCGCCTCGACGGCGCCGGTGGCTGGAGGCTCGCCCGCCACATCGTCCTGCCGATGAGTTGGCCCGTGCTGATCTCAGCCTTGATCTTCTCCATCAACGGCACGCTCAAAGTGTTCGACTCGATCTACGCGCTCACCGCCGGAGGCCCCGGCAACCAGACCACCCGTTGACGTTGTACATGTATAAGACGGCGTTCGCTTACGGCAACTACGGATACGGGTCGTCCATCGCCCTCCTGCTGTCGGTGTTCTGCCTGGCGGTGACCGTGGTCATCTTCCGCGGGACGCGAAAGGACCTCACGACGTGAGCGCCCCGACCCGACCGCCGGCCGGCCCGGCAGCCACCGCGCCCGGAGCCCCGCCACCCGCAGCCACGCCCGAAGCTCAGCCGCCTGCCGCCGGCCGCCGCAGGCGGCCGGCCCGCCACTGGCGCAAGTGGCCACTCGTCCTCGCCACAGCGATCCTTCTGGTCATCGAGATCTACCCCTTGATCTGGCTCCTGCTCGGCTCGCTCAAGACCCAACAGGAGTTCATGAACCGCCCAACCTGGGCGCTGCCCCAGGACTGGACCAACTTCGACAACTATCGTGAGGCCTGGGACAGCGGTGTCGCCCGCAACCTGCTCAACTCGGTGATGGCGGTGTTCCCGTCCCTCGCGATCATCGTCGTCTTCGGCACGGCCGCCGGATTCGCCCTCGAGGTGATGGTCTTCAAGGGACGCGGCGCCCTCCTGCTCGTGTTCCTCGCGGGCATCATGATCCCGTCGCAGATGATTCTGCTGCCGCTGTTCTCGGCGTATTTCAAGACCCACTTGACCGGCACTGTCTGGCCGCTCATCTTGACCTACTCGGCCACGGGACTGCCCTTGACCGTCTTCATGATGGCCACCTATTTCCGCGCCGTGCCCAGGGAGCTGTTCGAGGCGGCCACCATCGATGGCGCCTCCGCCCTCAGATCCTTCAGATCAGTCGCCTTCCCAATGATGACGAACGCCATATTCACGGTGGGTCTGGTCCAGTTCTTCTTCCTCTGGAACGACCTGCTTTTCGCGATGACGTTCACATCCGGCGCCGGCCATGCCGAACTCGCCACAGTCCAGGTGGGGCTGCTCAACTTCCAGGGCCGCTTCGGCGCCGTGCAATACGGCCCGACCATGGCCGCGATCTGCGTCAACGTGCTCATAACGCTAGTCCTTTACCTGTTCTTGAACCAGCGGGTTATGAAAGGCATGGCCGCCGGAGCGGTCAAAGGCTGACAAAGGAAGGATAGCTGAGCCCAAATGCGCGCGACCTCGCTGAAGATTGAGTACGGCTCGGTTCATCTGGGCCTCGGCGAACCGAGCCCGCGCTTGAGTTGGATCGCCCAGGGCGAGGCCGGCCGGCCCCAACGCGCCTACGAGATAGCCGCCAGGATCGGCCCGACCCAGCGCACCACCGGCCGCGTCGAGAGCGGCGAGGCGGCCTGGGTGGATTGGCCCTTCGCGCCGCTGACCTCCCGCCAAGCCTTCGCCTGGCGGGTTCGCTTGTGGGACGGCGCGGACGCGCCGGGCCCTTGGTCCGCCTGGCGGTCCGGCGAGGTCGGCCTGTTGGCCGAGTCGGATTGGTCCGCCGATTGGGCAGTCATCGACCGACGCCCGCCGACCCTCGACGAGCCGGACGGGATCGGGCCCGCGTATCTGGCGCGAGCAGAATTCCAATTGCCGCCTGGCGCCACTGACGTCCGCCTGCACATAACCGCGCACGGCGTGTTCGAGGCTGAGATCAACGGCACACCCGTGACGGATGAGGTGCTGGCGCCGGGGTGGAGCGACTATCGCCACAGGATCGTTTACCGCACCTTCGACATCTCTGATTTGGTCGCGCCCGGGATGAACGCCATCGGCGTGACGATCGCGGACGGCTGGTATCGCGGCCGGTTGGGCTTCAACGGCGGCGTCCAAAACACCTATGGCTCGGATCTCGCGGTCTTGGCGCAGGTCGAGGCCTTGGCCGAGGATGGGACGCCGCTCACTCCCCTGGGACGGGGAGCGGTGTGGCGCGCCGCGCCGAGCCATGTCACCCACGCCGCGCTTTACGAAGGCGAGAGCTGGCTGTGGAGCGGGCGCGCCGAGGGCTGGTCGCTGCCCGGCTTCGACGACTCCAGTTGGCGCAAAGCCGAGTCGACGCCCGTCGAGGATTCCCCCGGACGGCCGGTGGCGGCACGTTTGGCGCCGATGCGCGTCACCGCCCACTTGCCGCCGATCGCCCGCGAGGAGATGCCCGACGGGCGCGTCCGTTTCGACTTCGGCCAGAACCTCGCGGGCCGCGTGAGCCTGAAGATCACTTCCACTGGCCCGGCCGAGGTGCGGATCCGCCACGCCGAAGTCTTAGAGGACGGCGAGCTCGCGACCCGTCCGTTACGTCGCGCGGTCGCCCAGGACAAGGTCTCATTGTCCGATGCCGGCCAGCTCACGTTCGCGCCCCGTTTCACCGTCCACGGCTTCCGCTACGCGGAAGCCACCGTTTCCGGCGCCCCAGTCGAATTGGAAGATGTCGTGGCGCAGGCCGTCCACACCGATTTCGAACGCACCGGCTGGTTCGCCTGCTCACATGACGGCCTCAACCAGTTGCACCAGAACACGGTTTGGTCGATGCGGTCGAATTTCGGGTCGCTTCCCACCGATTGCCCCCAACGCGACGAACGGCTCGGTTGGACGGGCGACATCCAGGTCTTCGCCCCGGCCGCCAGTTACCTGTTCGATTGTTCCGGCTTGCTGGCGAATTGGCTCGACGATTTGGCCCTAGCCCAATCCGACCTCGGCACGGTCCCGAACTTTGTCCCATGGCTCGAATTGGGGTTCCCGTTGGGACCCACCGCGGCCTGGGGGGACGCCGCGGTGGTGGTCCCGTGGACGCTCTACGAACGCACCGGCGACCGCCGGCTGCTGGAACGCCAGTTCCCGTCGATGAAAGCCTGGGCGGAACAAATCCTCGGCCTGGTCGACGCGCGGGGCCTGTGGGCCAGCGACCCCCAGCTCGGCGACTGGTTGGACCCCGGAGCGCCCCCCGATTCGCCCGATCTGGCCCGCACGGACCGGTTCCTCATCGCGTCCGCCTATATGGTGCGTTCGGCCAGGTTGGCAGCTCAGGCCGCCCGGGTTCTCGGTCTGACGGACGCCGCTGCGAGCCTGGGAGCGGCCGCCGAACGGGCCGCGGCCGCCCTCAGACGGGAGTGGGTCGCGCCATCCGGTCGCGTGGTCTCGGACACGCCGACCGGCTTGACGCTCGCCCTCGCCTTCGACTTGCTGGGCGATCGCGAACAAGAGGCGGTCGCCGGGCGCCGCCTCGCCCAGCTGGTCCGCGAGGGCGACCACCTGATCCAGACCGGGTTCGTCGGCACGCCCCTGATTTGCGACGCCCTCGCCAAGGCCGGCTTCCCGGACGACGTCTACCACCTGCTGGAACGCGAGGAGTGTCCCAGCTGGCTGTATCCCATCACGATGGGGGCGACAACCATCTGGGAACGATGGGACTCGATGCTCCCGGACGGCAGCGTCAACCCCGGAGAGATGACCAGTTTCAACCACTACGCGCTCGGCTCGGTGGTCGACTTCCTGCACCGCAAGGTCGGGGGCTTGGCGCCGCTCGCCCCCGGATACCGCAAAGTCGAGATCGCGCCCATCCTCGGCGGCGGCCTCGAATGGGCCCGCACCAGCCACAAGACTCCTCACGGTGTGGCGGCCGTGGCCTGGCGCCGGGTCGGCGGCGATTTCCAGCTGTCGGCCGAGCTGCCGAGCGGCGTGGCCGCGTCGGTCGCCCTGCCCGGCGTGAGCGAACGCCGCGAACTCGCCGGCCCGGGCCACTTCGAGTTGTCTGGACGATGCCGTCCGGCCGACCAAGACCCGGAGCGCCCAGTCCACCCCCACCCGGCCGTGCTGCGTGGCATCCCTGTCGCGGAACCGACCCCGGACTCGGCCGCAGCCTTCGCGCCGGCGCCACCGCACGGCATCGCGCGTCCCCCACAGGGCGGCCAACCGCCGCCCGCTGAGACTGGCGGACCTCGGCGGGCGGCGTCCACCGGCGGCCACCATCCCTGATCCGTCTTTTCGATCAAACAACAACAACCCAAAGGAACGGAAAAATGACTCGAATTCGAAGACTGGCGTTGCCGCTGGCGGCGGCGATCGCTCTCGCGGGAGCGGTCAGCCTAGGCAGCACGCCCGAAACCACGCTCGCCGATGAGCCCGACCTCGCTCTCTGCCCCTGGATGGACACGTCCAAGACGGCCGCTGAGCGGGCTGAGCTGCTTCTCGACGCCTCGTCTGACGATCAGATCATGCGCTGGCTGAACGAGCAGGCGGCGTCCACGCCGAGCCAGACCTCGTGGAGCGGGAGCGTCATTTACGCGGAAGCCATGGCCTGCACGCCGCAGGTGGTCTACACCGACGGGCCGGACGTGGTCCGCCACGCCGGCGCGACCCTCTACCCGGCGCCGATCTCGCTGGCCGCCTCGTGGGACACCGCGTTGTCGACCGCCAAAGGCGCGGCCTTCGCCTGGGAGAGCTACGAGATGGGCTACAACGGCATATGGGCGCCCGGTCTGCATTCCGGGCGCGTGGCCCTGTCCGGGCGCACGCCTGAATATCTCGGCGAGGATTCACTGCTCGGCGGGGCTATGGCGGCCGCCCAACTCCAGGGCATGAACACCGCGCCCGTCGTCAACGGCGTCAAGCATTATGTCGCCAACGAGCAGGAGGCGAATCGCAGCTCTTCCAGCTCGAATATCTCGGAGCGGGCGCTCCACGAGGTCTACTCGCTGCCATTCGAGATCGCCATCAAAGACGGCGACCCGAACGGGGTGATGTGCTCCTACAACCAGATCAACGGCGCCTGGGCCTGCGAGAATCCGATCCTGAACGAGATCTTGAAAGAAGACATCGGCTTCGACGGCTTTGTCGTCTCTGATTTCGGGGCCGTCCACTCGACCGTGCCATCCCTGGTGAACGGTCTCGACATGGAGCTGAACAGGCCGAACTACTTCTCTCCGGCGAACCTCCAGGCCGCGTTGAACGCGAGCGAGATCACCGCGGAGCAGATTCGCGAAGCCGCCTTCCGTGTGGTCAAGGAATACATCGAGGCTGGCGTGTTCGACACACCGTTGCCGGCCACGCCCAGCACAGACGTCTCAACAGCCGAGAACAAGGCGATAGCCCGCCAGATGGCTGAAGAAGGCTCGGTGTTGCTCAAGAACCAGGGCGCCGTCTTGCCTTTGGGCTCTGCTTCAGGCCTCAAGGTCGCCGTGATCGGCGGCGTGGCCGGCACGGAAGACGAGTGGGTGGACCGTGGCGTGGAACTCGAAGAAGTGCAAGTGTCTAGTCCGTGGGGCCCGCCCACAACGCAGTGGGCCCTGCCCTTCTCGAACGCGCTCGACGCCTGCTCCTTGTCCGGAACCGACTGCTCGGCCATGATCTCGCCGTTGGCCTCGATCACCGGTCGCGTCGAATCGGCTGGCGGCCAGGTCACCTACGCCGGCGGCCACGATCTCGAAGAGGCCAAGGCCGTCGCCGCGGCCGCGGATGTGGTCGTCGTGTTCGGCTACCTCGCGATGAGCGAGTTCGCCGACCCGGCGTCCCTCTCCTTGGACGATGAAGGCGACGCCCTCATCGCCGCCGTGTCCGAGGTCGCGTCCAAGACCGTGGTGGTGCTCGAGACCGGCTCCGCCACCGACATGCCTTGGTTGGCCGATGTCGACGCGGTGGTCCAGGCCTGGTATCCCGGCGAACAGGCCGGTCCCGCGCTGACCGCTCTGCTCTGGGGCGACGTCAACTTCAGCGGCAAGCTGCCGATGACGTACCCGACGTCGATCGCCGAATCGCCCACGTCCACCACCGAGCAGTTCCCCGGCGTCGACCCGGAGACCGGGCAGGCCTGCACCAGCAGCGGTGGTTGGGGCGCTCCCAGCACGATCTGCCAGATCAACTACACCGAGGATTTGGCGGTCGGCTACAAGTGGTACGACGAGAACGACGTCGACCCGCTGTTCGAGTTCGGTCACGGGTTGTCCTACACCGAGTTCTCCTACACCAACCTGTCAGTCGATGTCGCGCCCGACTACGCCGCCGGAACCGCCCAGTTGACCGTCTCATTCGACGTCACCAACACGGGCGCCGTCTCCGGATCCGAGGTCGCCCAGCTGTACCTGACGTTGCCGGAAGCCTCCGACACGCCCGGCAAACGGCTCACAGCGTTCGAGCGGGTGGCGGATCTGGCCCCGGACGAGACGCGACGTGTCACGCTGACGGTCGACTCGGCATCGTCCGACCACCCGTTCTCAGTTTGGGACGTGGACGATGACGTGTGGGCGCTCGTCGCCGGCGAGTACACCCTCGCGGTGGGCGCGTCCTCACGCGACATCCGGCTCGACAGCGCCTTCGCGCTCTCGCTGACCGCGCCCGACAAGGCGGACCTGCAGACCACCGTCGACGAGGTGTCCAGCGTCGACGCGGCCGACTACACGCCCGCCAGCTGGGCCGCGTTCGCGGCGGCGTTGGCCGCGGCCGACGCCGTGCTCGACGACCCCAACGCGACCGAGGCCGAAGTCGAGGCGGCCCTGGCCGCCCTCCAGGCCGCCTATGCCGCTTTGGAGGCGGCGCCTGCCGCGCCGCCGAGCTCCAGCGGCGAGCCCAGTGGGACCCCCTCCGGGGGCAGCTCGACGGGCGGGTCCGATTCAGGCGAGTTGCCAGTCACCGGCTCGAACTCCGGGCGGGGCCTCGTCCTAGGCCTCGCGTTGCTCCTGGCGGGCGCCGGACTGGTCGCCTGGACTCGGGTCCGGGCCGCCAAGTCCGCGGCCGGCGCCGCGTGACCGGCTGAGCCGTCCACCGCCCCCGCGGGCGGGCTGGATCAGGCTGTCGCAGCAGCCGGCCTGGTCCAGCCCACCGCGGGG
>JAITLE010000262.1 GCA_031278075.1 Bifidobacteriaceae bacterium
GGGTTGCACTTCCTTGGCACGACATTACAAGCACTTGAGCCTGGACGAGAGGATCCAGATCGAGAAGCATCACGACCAGGGCCGGTCGGCCTGGCAGCTACGCAAGGCCATCCGCGCCAACATCGACCCGGGTTCCAAGATCATCCCCGATGGGCTGTCCGCCTACCGGCAGGCCACCGCCGGGTATATCCACGAGCCGCGCAACGAGTCCGCGCCCGGCGCGCCGCCCGCCACCTTCGCCGCCACCCCCACACGCCCCAAAAACCCCGTGGTCACCAATGTTTTCGTAGCAGCCAGATGACGTCTTCCCCGCGCCGCCAAGGAGGCGCACGGCGCGGGGGAGACCTTCCCAGGTTCTTCAACGAACCCGGTGGCGGCGCAAGCGCCAGCGCTTCTTCTAGGATGCGGCGAGTTCGTCGTAGATGACGGACAGCCGTCGCCCGAGGACCGCCCAATCGCGTTCCCGGGCGACCCACTCGCGGGCCCGCGCGCCCAATCGACGCCGCAGGGAGGGATCGTCCATCAGGAGGCTCAAACAGCGCGTGAGGTCGTCGACATCGCCTTTCGCGTGCACCAGGCCCGTCTTCCCGTCGTGAATGACCTCGTCCAGAGCGCGGACGCTCGAGACGACCACAGCCTTCGCCATGGCCATGGCTTCGAACGGTTTCAGCGGCGAGACCAACTCGCACACCTCCAACGGCAGGCGCGGGAATGGGGCGATGTCCACGACGGAGTAATACCGTTCGACCTGGTCGTGGGGGACACGCCCCGTGAATGTGACGTGATTCCCCAACACGCCGAGTTCTGAGGCGAGGGCCTCATATTCTTCACGTTCTGCGCCGTCGCCGACCAACAGGACGTGGAAATCGGCGCGGGTGGCCGCTAGTTTCGCCGCCGCGCGGACCAGGTGGTCTATCCCTTCATAATCCAAAATGGAGCCGATATAGCCGATGACCGTCTTCCCGCTGAGGCCGAGCTGCCGCTCGAGATCTAGGTCCTTGCCGATCGGGCGGAAGCGGTGGCTGTCCACCCCGTTGGGCAGCACCGCGATCTTGTCCTCCGGCACGCCACGGGCCACCAGCTCATCTCTCAGGCCCCCGGTGATCGCGATCACCCGGTCGGCGCCACGGGCGGCGTCGGCCTCCATGCGGGCGACATACCGGAACATGCCGGAATCGCGCCAATCGGGGTTGCGCGAACCGCGGGTGATCTCCCACAGGCCGCGCACCTCATAGACCGATTTCACGCCGAAACGGCGAGCGGTCTCGACTGCGGTCAGGCCGTTCCAGTGGTTGGACGCGGCGTGCAACGCGAATGGGCGCTCGGCCCGGACCAACGGCGTCAACGCTGACGCGTATCGTTCGACGTAACCGGTCACCGGATTCTTTTTCCAAGAGCCGCGCGTGGTGGTGAGGCGGCGATAATCCACGCCGTCGATCGATTCGCGGTCCGGGACGGCGCCTGGGACGTCGGGGAGGGGTGTGTCGAAGGGGAAGCCGGGCCGGGTCACGCCGGAGACGTCCCATTCTCTGCCTATTTCTCGGAGCAGCCCGTGGGTGCGCGTGGCGTAACCGGAAGAGGCGTAAGGCAAGGAGTTGTGCAGCAGATACAGCACTCGCCGTGGATCGGCGCGATAAGCGGGTTTGGAAGGGCTGGAGAAGGGGAAGCCGAGCCGCGCCAACTGGTAATTGGTCATGTTCAAGGCCTGACCCGGGCGCCGGGACGCGCTGTTCCCCAGGGGCGCGGCCGGCCGGCGGTTGACTTCGCCGCGGAGCCGCAGCGCCCACGGGTCCTCGGGGACCGCTCGGAGGTAGTGTTCCAGGAGGCGGGCGGCGCGGGCGTTCTGGCCAGCGCCGACTGCGCGCACCGCGGCGCGGCGCAACGCCGCGAGCGGCAGCGACTCCGGGGGCAGCTCGAGCAGAAGCGACCGGGCGCGGGCGTCGCGGCCGCAGGCCAACGCGGCGAGCAACTCGGCCCGCCGAGCCTGGTCAGGGGACAAGCCGGCGAGGGCTGGCTCGCCCAGGTCTTCGCTGAAGCCCGACAATGCGACGCACGCCCTGGCCACCGGGTCCGGGCTGGTGGCCAGCACAGCCAACCCGGCCTCGTGGTGCGCTGGGATCAGGAAGGCCGTGGCTTCGGCGTGCTCCTCCGGGCAGGTCGGCAGGGCCGCCGCCAGGCGGTCCAGCGCCTCGCGGTACGGCGCCTTCGGGCAACCGTGCAGACGGGAGCACTCCAGCAGGAGTTCGATGGCGTCGAGGTCGCTGGGAGAGCGCTCCAGCACGGCTTGGGCGACGCCCTCGACCACAATCGCGGAACCGATCTGCCACCGGTCCGCGGTGGGAGCGGTGGCGGCGCTGGCGGCGGCGGCCGCCGCGGCGAGCGAACCGGGCCGCCGCAGCGTCGCCATGATCGCCATCGGGTCTTGGCCCTCGAAGGCGCGCAGCACCAGCCGGGCCCGCCGCCGGCCACGCCACCGCTGCACGGCGCCCGTGCGGGCGAGCCGCCTGACGGGCCGTCCAAGCGGCTCGGGCAGCCGTGTGACCAAGCGGCGCAACGCCTCGACACTCGGCTCCGCAGGGGCCGTCACCAACATGGGGCTGGGCGTCTGCGTGGGCGAACTGGACACGATCGGACCCGGCGAGGCCTCAGCCGCGACCGGCCCGTCGACCGGCCCGTCGACCGGCCCATCGGCAGGCGTGGGGGCGTCGACAGCGTCAGACACTAGGCGAGGCGCCCTCACCGGATACCGGGCCGCC
This sequence comes from Bifidobacteriaceae bacterium, assembly GCA_031278075.1. Classification (GTDB taxonomy): domain Bacteria; phylum Actinomycetota; class Actinomycetes; order Actinomycetales; family WQXJ01; genus JAIRTF01. Next base: position 2,757 of record JAITLE010000262.1, read on the forward strand.
ACCTGGGCTGGGGCGGTGTCCACCGCTGGGGATACGTCAATCGCCACGAGCACCTTCCTTCGTCACTGGGCCGGCCGCATCGATCGGCGCATGGAGGGGCCTTCCAACTAGACTCGCGCCAGGCGGTGCATGAGCCTGATGCGGCTCCCGGCTGGCACGATCTTCGCACGTATGTTAGCGTTCACAGTACGGCTGGTGGCCCCGCAGGTCAAGGCCACCAGAAGGCAGAACTTGGAGCAGCTGTCGGGCGCCAGCAGGCGGGGTCGGATGTGAAGTGGATCTAGGCCGGTACGAGGAAGACAACCGCCTCTGCGTGGCCGCGTTGCTGGACGGCGCCAGCGGCGACATCCCGAAAGCGGTCGCCGCGCTGGAAAGCCGCCTCCGCGGCGGCGCCGACTACGGCGCGGGCGCCTTGCTGCGGGAAGTGGCGGCCGCCGGCGCGGGACAACCAGATCTCAGCCTGGTGCACGCCCGGACCCGCGCCCCGCTGCTGACCGAGATCCCTCCCGCGGCCAGACCAGTCTCACTCGTCGGCGCCCGCTTGGTGGTGCACCGCGCGCCGCCGACCAGCCTGACGCGCCCGGCCGCGCCCACCGTCCACGCCGTCAACCTGGGGCCGCTGGTGCTGCCCTTCCGCCTGCATCCCGCCGACTCGGATTCCTTGATCGTCACGTTCCACGCGGCGACGGACCGGGCCAAGATCGCCCTGCCGCGCTTCGAACGGCTGAGTCACTTCGCCGAACTGGGGTCCAGCCTGATGGCCTTCTCGGACCCGACCCTGGACTTGCGCCCCGATCTGGCACTCGGCTGGTACCTGGGTTCGGGCGGCCTCGACCTGACGCCCGTCCTCGCTGGGCTGGTCGCCCAAGCGGCCGCAGGGCTGGGCGCCCGCCGGGTGGTCCTGTTCGGCTCATCCGGGGGCGGCTTCGCGGCTTTGGCCGTCGGCGCCATGCTGGACGGACCGACTGTGATCGCCGTCAACCCGCAGACCGACATCTCCAAGTACTACCCAGGACCCTCCGGCCTCGCCCGCCGAGCTGTCTTCGGCGACGGGCGGCCCGCCAGGGCACGGCTGAACCTGGTGTGGCGCTACCGCGCGAACGCCGGCCGGCCCCGGATCCGCTTGTTCGTCAACTCGGGGGACAAACACCACCTGGCCCGCCACGCGACGCCGTTCGTCGAGGCGCTCAAGCGGGAACGCCCGGACGTCGATGTCGACGTGACCGGCTTCGACGCGGGTCCAGGCCACCACCCACCACCCTCGGACGACCTGCGGGCCGCGGCCGTCGCAGCCGCGGCGCAGGCCGGCGGCGCCGCGTTGGCCCGGTGACGGCTCAGACGATGATGTGCCCGGTCGCGTCGCCGAAATACTTGACCAGGCCGGTGGCCAAGAAATAGCGGTGGGAAGCGCTCCACGTGTGGACGCCCGCCAAGCGGCGGCCGATGTAGTTGTACCGGTCGGACGAATAGATCTTGCCTCCAGCAGCGGTGAGCCGATTGATGAAGTCGGTGTCCACCGCGCGCGGCAGCGCGGAGAACCCCACATCCACAGCGGTCGCCCGGCGCATCGTGAAGGTGCCGCCGGCCACCGACGGCGCCCAGCGGTGCTCCCAGGTGGGGAACCGCAGAACTGTCCAACCCAGTTCCTCTAGTCGCACGTGGTACGCGCGCTTGCCGACCAACTCAGCCCCGGTGTGGTCAAGGGCGTGCACCTGATCGGACAGGTAGTGCGGGCCGTACAGGTCGTCATCGTCCACCTTCGCCAGCACGTCGCCATCTGCCATGCCGATGAGGATCTGGTAGCACTCGCCTAGCGTGATCGATTCCGGCGCCGTCGTCACCAGCACATTCTCGAGCCCCGCCGCAGCACACCAAGCGGCGATCTGGCGGCGGTCGGGCTCGAACCCGTGCGCCAGCAACACCATCTGCGCGTCCACGCCGACTTGACGGCCTGCCTGGTCGATGACGTGCTGCAGCATCCAGGGCCGGTTGGTCGGCGTCATGATGGTCACCGATGTCCGCGGTGGCTGGGGGGATGGCGCCAGTCCCGCGCCCCAGGCGATCGTTTGCGCCCGGCGCCGCCAGGTGTGACCCTCCCACAGGCGTCGCGCCGCCAGGTGGGCGGCCCGGTCGCGCAGCTCCGGCGACTGGAGCAGCGCGTTGACCAAGTTGGTGGCCTCCTCCTGGTTCGGGGCCACCAAGACTTCTCGCTCGTCGAACAACTCCTTGGCCGCGGCGGCGGTCGTGAGCACCGGGACGCCGTGGGCCACCGCGTCCATCAGCTCAGGCGGGATCTGTCGCGGATCGCCCGGCACCAGGGCGACTCGATGGCTGCGGGCGCGGGCCGCCCAACCGGCGGCGGGGCGAAGGCGGGCCACCTCCCGCGTGGCTGGCCCACCGGGCTTGAGCACAGCCGCCCCGTCCGCCAGCAGGTCCGTGCCGAAGGGTTCTGGCTCGCCCGCCACCAAGACGCACCCTTTAGACGCCGCCATCAACCGGAGGCCGCCGGCGCGGGCGGGCGGGTTGGCGGCGGGCGGCAGGGAGTCCACGCGGGACGGGCTGAAGCGGGCGCGGAACATCCCGAGCCGGTCACGGCTCGCGACATACACCTTGTCGAACAACTCCGCCACAGCGAATTCCTGGCGGACATGCGTGGGCTCGACGTCGCTCCAATACGCTGTCGCCACCCCGCCGGCCCGGCAGAGGTTGACGACCCGACGGAATCCCGGCTCGGCCGGCCAGGCGCCCGCGGACCCGCTGACCAGCAACAGGTCGATCCCGCCCGTGATCACGTCTTGCCAGTTGTCCCGGGTGAGGTCGGTCTGCCGCCATTCGTCCCTGAGGGCGGCGCCGGGGCGCGGCCCGAGCACGGCGCCGACACGCAGCGCGCGCACGGCGTCCTGACGGTCCATCCCTGCCATCTCAAACCACCACCTGATCGGTCGACGAGCCAAAGTACTGCACCGGTCCACGGGCGAGCTGGAACGCCTCACTGGTCGCGAATGTGTGATCGCCGCCGCGGCGTTGCACCACGAAGTTGAACCGATCCCCTGAGCAGATCAAGCCGCCCGCGGGCTTCAAACGTCCGAGGAACTCTGCGTCGACGTGCGTTCTGGCGTCCGGGAAGCCGATCGTTCTGGCGGTGGATCGAGCCATCACGAAGGTCCCGCCCGGAACGAACGGCGCGGCCCTGAGATGCTCCCACTCGGGATGCACCAGGATGGTCGCGTTCCAGGCCTGGCTGTAGAGGTAGCGCGCTCCCTTGCCCACCAGGTCGGCGCCGCTGTAGGCCAACGTGTCGAGCTGGTCGCTCAGGTAATACGGGCCGTAGATGTCGTCGTCGTCGATCTTCGCGACCACGTCGCCCTCGGCTGCCTCCACGATCCGGTTGTAGCACTCCCCGAGCGAGAGATCCGCGTCGGCGGCCAGCGTCACCAGGTCCTCGATCCCGATGGATCGACTCCACGCCGCGAGGGCCAGATTGTTCAGCGCGAACCCGTGTGTCAGCAGCGTCACCTGCGGCTTGACGTCGACCTGGGCCGCGATCTGGCGCAGCGCGGATTCGACCATCTCCGGGCGTTTGGTGGAAAGCATCACGGTCACGCTCGGCCTCGCCCGCGCCGGCGCGGGGATGCCAAGACCCTCCAGCATCGCGGCGACCCGGTGGTCCAGGGTGTGCTCCCGCCACAGGCGGCGCTGCGCCAGGTGGAGGGAGCGATCGCGCAGCTCGGCCGACTGCAGCAGCATACGGACCGAATGCAGCGCGTCCTCGTCGGCCTCAGCCGCGAAGATCCCCTCGGATTCAAGCGGGCCGATCTCGTCCGCCGCGGCGATCGTCACCACCGGAGTCCCACAAGCGATCGCCTCGAGCGCTTCGCGGCGCGGGGGGGCGTCGCCGCGCGCCGCCACCAGCTCCAGGTGACGGTGGTAGCCGGTCAACATTTGCGCCGCGCTCGCGCGGCCGCGGGCGAAGTCTTGGAGCGAGGCGGGGACGTCGGCATCGTCCACCTGGGTGAGCAGTTCGGGCGGGGTCGTGACGTGGGCCTTTCCCGCCGCGCGATGGATCGCCTCGATCAGCTGGCCGAGCTGGCTGAGCGGCTCCGGGCGGGCGTCCGCTGCGGCGAAGAGGATCCCGACCCCGGCGCGGTCCGGCGCGTCCCGGCTGTCAAGGGGGTTGTGGATCAGGGGCTGGACCGCTGGTGGCAGGTGTTCGGCAGGTTGGAGCGGGTGCGCGGCGGTGAGCGCCGCCTGGGCGCGCGGGGAGTCCGCCCACACTTTGGTGAACAGCGGCGCCAACCTGAGGTCCGCGCTGGATGGCGGGTCGCGGGTGACCCACAGCGCGCTGGGCAGGCCCCGTTCGCGCGCCGCCTGAGCCGCGGCCGCGACCGGTCCGGCGCCCCAGGTCTCGATGCCGTCCGAATCGACCAGCAGCAGGTCCAACTGTCCGAGTTCGCGGAGCGGGTCGGAGGAGTCGAGCTCCACTTGGTTCCACTCGTGCCGCAGTCCCAGCGCGAGGGGCTCTGCGACCACGACGCCGGCTCGGATCTGCCGCGCCGGGGCGCGGTCCGGCAGCGGCCAGGGTTTCAGGGCCGACCGCTTCGGGCGGAGTTCTGGCGCCTTGCTCCGTGGCGCGCTGGCGGATTCTGGCTGGGCCTGGGTCGCGGGCTTCGTGACCGCGGCGGGTTTTGGCGGGGTCGGTGGCGATGCCGGTGGCGGGGTCGGTGGTGATGCTGGTGGCGGTGATGCCGGTGGCGGTGATGCCGGTGGCGGGGCCGGTGTCGGTGGCGGCGCGGTGCGGGCTGGCTTGGCCGTGCCGGATGACCGCGGCGGCGCGGGAGGCGGGACCGGCAAGGTCGGCGGTTCGCCGGGCGGGGCGACGCAGGCGCCGTGGTTCGACAAGACAACCTGTTGCACCACCCCGTGGCCTTGCACCTCGACGGCGGTGTAGCCAGTTTTCAGGATGCGGACTGGCACAGCCGCGGGCGCGTCAGAGCCGGGGCAGACCGCCATGATGGTCCTGAAACGCTGCCCGGAGCGCGCCGCGGTCAGGACCGGCCAAGCGCTCGCGCCAGGGACATTCCGGCCCGCGCCGCCGGCCTGTGGGGCTTCATCCAGGGACGTGGCGAAGGCCACAGCGGGCGCGTGACCGCCCCAGGCGAGCCGGAGCCGCCCCGCCGGATGCGCCAAATCGATCGCGCGGCCCGGCGCGGGCTCGACGGCGCACCCGACGGTCCACCTGGCCTCCACCTCGACATCGAAGGACGCGGTCACCACGTCCATCACCACCAGCGCCTCCGACGGCCTGGCGAAGACCACATGGCGCACCACGGTGATGCCGCGGTAGCCCCGGTCCTGAAGGCGCCAATAGTCGAACCCTGGGCTGGACTCGGCGGCCAGCAGCTCCACAGGAACGCCCGGGCCGCGGTCTTCTTCGACGACCCGGAGAATCCCGCTGCTGGCCGCGGCGCTGAGCAGCGACTCGCCGCCCAGGCCGAAGTCCACCAAGCTGCCCCCGGCGGCGCCCGCCTCGCATCGAGCCTGGTAGTGGCGCCGGCCCGCGGCTGCGGGCTGTTCCGAGCTAGCTGGGATCACGGGTTGGGCTGGGCGGTCCGCGTCCGGGGTTGGCGTGCTAGTCGGGTCGTTCTGGTGTGGGGTTGGCGGTCCGGCCGGGTCGTTCTGGTGTGGGGTTGGCGGTCCGGCCGGGTCGTTCTGGTGTGGGGTTGGCGGTCCGGCCGGGTCGTTCTGGTGTGGGGTTGGCGGT
>JAITLE010000044.1 GCA_031278075.1 Bifidobacteriaceae bacterium
GTCGCCAAAACCCCCTAACTCGTGACGCTTGGTCTGGGTGGGCGGCCTGCGGGGCTGCGACGGGGGCTGCGGGGGCGCCAGCCCCGGCGACCCTGCCCCGGCGGCCGCAGCCCAGCCGCGGCCGGAGTCAGATCGACTGCTCGGTGCGGGCGATTATCTCGTCCTGCAGGGCCCTGTCCAGATTGTTGAAATAGTCGGAGTAACCGGCCACGCGGACAATCAGGTCGGAGTACTGGTCCGGGTGGGCTTGGGCGTCCAGCAAAGTGGCCCGGTCCACCACGTTGAACTGGATGTGATGGCCGTCCATCGCGAAATACGTCCGGATGAGGCTCGCCATGGCCGCCAGGCCTTTCTCGCCCTCGACCACCGACGGCGTGAATTTCTGGTTCAGCAGAGCGCCGCCGGTCTTCAGCTGGTCGATTTTCGCGGCTGACTTGATCACCGCTGTGGGGCCCTTGCGGTCGGCGCCTTTCTCGGGGGAGATCCCGTCCGGGAGCGGGACGCCCTTGTGGCGGCCATTGGGCGAGGCGCCCATCACCTGCCCGAAGTAGACGTGGCAGGTGGTGGGCAAGAACTCCACGATGGTCTTGGCGCCCTTGGGCGTGGGACGGCCCGCGATGGCCTCCTGCAGCGACTCGACCACCGACCGCAGGATGCGGTCGGCGTAGTCGTCGTCGTTGCCGTACTTAGGGCTGTGGTTGAACACGAGGTCGAAGACCTTCTCAAAGCCGACGAAGTCGGCCGCGCAGGCGTCCAAGAGCACCCCCATGTCCAGGTCGCCCACCTCGAACACGTGCTGCTTCAGCACCGCCAGCGAATCGGTGATGGTGGCGATCCCGACGCACTGGATGTAGCTGGTGTTGTACCTCGCTCCGCCGCAGTTGTAATCGAGCCCCCGTGCCACACAATCGTCGGTGATGACCGAGAGCAACGGCACCGGCATGGTGTCCATGAACAGCTTCTCGATCAGGTTGTTCCCCGCCACCTTGACGTCCACCACGAACTTCAGCTGCGCGCAAAAGGCCTCATAAAGCTGCTGGTAAGTGGCGAACTCGCGGGGGTCGCCCAGATCCAGGCCCACCTGTCGCCCGGTTAGGTGGTCGAAGCCTCGGTTGAGCGTCAGCTCCAGCACCTTCGGGACGTTCAGATAGCCGGTCAGGACGTAGGCCTCCTTGCCCGCGACACCGGTCTCGACACAGCCGCTGGCGATGCCCGACTCACGGGCGTCGTCCAGAGTCTTGCCCATGTTCAGCAGTTCGGTCAGGATCGCCTCCGAGTTGTAGAACGCGGGCTGGCCCCAACCCTTGCGGGAGATCTTCAGCGCCTCCCGCAGGAAGTGCTCCGGGCTCTTACGTGAGATTTGGACGTTGGAGCTGGGTTGCAACAGCTTCATCTCATCCATCACCTCGAGGATGAGATAGCTCACCTCGCTCACGCCGCTGGCGCCGTCCGGGCGCAACGCGCCGGTGTTGATGTTGCAAAAGTCGGTGTAGGTGGCGCTCTCTTTCAAGGTGATCCCGACCTTCGGGGGCGCCGGCTGGTTGTTGAACTTGATCCACAAGCACTCGAGATACTCCCGCGCCTGCTCCCGGGTGAGTCTGCCGTCCGCGATCTCGGCCAGGTAGAACGGCTCCAGATGCTGGTCCAGTTTGCCCGGCGAGTACGCGTCCCAGTTGTTCATCTCCGACGTCACGCCGATGTGCGTGAACCAGTACATCTGCACCGCTTGCCGGAAAGTCCTGGGGGCGTGGGCGGGGACCGCGTCGCAGGTCAGGGCCAACTCCTCCAACTCCTGGCGGCGGATTGGATCCTCGGTCAGGGCGGCCCGCTCCCGGGCCAGCGTGGCGTAACGCCGGCCCAAGATGACCATGCCCTCGCACACGAGCCGCATCCCGGTCAGCTCGGCGCGCCGCGCGGCCGCGCTCATGTCGGTCCCGTAATCGATCGCAGCCAGCTGCGCGTCGATGTCCGCCATGAAATCGAGGTAGCCCTTGCGATAGATCTTGCCGTCGGCCACGGTGTGACCGGGTCCACGCTGGGCCATGAACTCTGTGTACATGCCCGCCTCGAACAGCCTGTGCCACTCGACCGGCAGATCCTGGCGCATCTTCGCCATGGTGGCCCGCTCCTGCCAGAACGGGATGATGACCTCGGCCTGGATCCGCCTGTCGGCCTCGCTGACAGCGAAGGAGACGTGCTCCCGGCCAGCCATGTTCTCGAGGTCTTCCAGAGTGTGGCAGCAAAGCTCGGGGAAGGTCGGGGCGGATTGCGGCCCGACGCCCTTCTCGCCGACGATCAACTCGGCATCGTCCAGGTAGATGGTGCGCCGGGACATGAGTTCGCGGAAGAACAGGCCGCGCAGCACCGGCGCGGGCAGCTTGCCCTCATGTTCGGCGTAGACGTCCGTCTCGATCAGCGCGCGTTCTAAGGAGATCGCGGGCGGCGTGGTCTCGCTGAGTCGCCGCAGCCGCTTGGTTCGCGGAGTCGAGCCGCGCTGGGCGGCCTCCGCGGCGCTGGTGTGAGCCAGCCGAGTGACGGTCTCGGTCATCTTTCCGCTCCTTCTGGGTCGGCGCTATCCACCAATTGTGACACACTCGTAAAAGCGCGCCACCTGCTGCTGAATCTTGTGAGTGGTCTCAGGGCTCGGCGTTCGGAACTCCACCGGCTCGCGGCCCAATCTCGCGAATTTGTCCATCCCGAACCGGTGGTAGGGCAGCAAGTTCACCCCCGCCAACTTGATTCCGTGGGTCTTGAGCCAGAGCATTGTGTCCTCAATGACGTCCCAGCCGGTGTTGAGCCCGTCAAGCAGAATCATCCGCAAATAGATGACCGCTTCGAGGCTGTTCAACAGCTCCAAGTTCTTCAGGACTAAAGCGTTGGAGGCCCCGGTCAGCGCCCGGTGCTGGGCGGCGTCGATGAACTTCAGGTCGTAGAGGAAGAAGTCGGTCTGCTCGGCCATCCGGGTGAAGGCCGCGGACGCGGCCACCCCGCACGTGTCGACGCCGACACTGATGCCCCTCGAGCGCAACCGCCGGGCCAAGGCCGCCAGGTAGCCGACGTCTTGGGCCATCGCCTCGCCGCCCGTGAACGTCACGCCGCCGCCGGACTGGTCGTAGAACATGACGTCGCGTTCGGCCTCCGCGACCAGCTCGTCGATCGAATACTGCCGACCGACAAGCTCGCTGGCGCCGTCAGGCGAGGTCATCAACTCCGGCTCGAACGCCTGAGACTCCGGGTTGTGACACCACGGGCACCGCAGCGGGCAGCCCTTGAAGAAGATCGCGGTGCGCAGGCCCGGCCCGTCATGGACGGAGAACCGTTGAATGTTGAAGACATACGGAACTCGCACGGCCAGGTGGACCTTCCTCGACGCTCACCTCAGGGGTCAGCGCCACTCTAGCGGGCGGAGCCGGCCCTAACGACTCGTGTCCGGGCTTCGCCGGCGCCCCGTCGGGGCGCCGCGGGGCTGTCTGTGCTCGCAGGCGGCCGCCAGGTATGTCAGGAACCGGGCGACCGCGGCCGGATCCGCTAAGCGGAGGGCAGCCGCGGTCGCGCCCCCGCCCACCTTGACGCCCAGGTCAGGCGGCTTGATGGTCTTCAGCGCCAACTCGTCGGTCACGTCGTCGCCGATGAAGACCATGCGGTCCGCGCGGGCCGCGCTCTTGAGCCGGCCGAGCGCGCCCGCCTTGCCGACAGGCGCCACGGCGAGTTCGACCACCCTCTTGCCCGCCAACACGTGCACGCCGAGTTCGGCGCCAAGTTGGGCCGCCCGCCGCTCCAGTTCGGCGGCCGCCGGCCGGTCAGTCATGGGCCTGGTGTGCAACACCGCCGCGAAAGGCTTCAGCTCCACCCAGGCGCCGGCGGCGGTCGCCGCCAACGCTTCGAGGGCCTCCCGCGCCGCCGCGAGGCGGGAGCGCCGTGCGTCGGACAGCGCGGTCGGCCGCAGCACCGCCCCGCCCGCCCCGGCATAGCCCAGCTCAGCGCCGTGCGAGCCGACCAGGTTGACCCCGTTCGGCGGCCCGGCCAGTTCCACCAGGTCGGCCGCCGGCCGGCCCGAGACCAAAGCCAGCGCCACCCAGTCCAGCGCCGCCAACCGCTCCACCGCGGCGCTGGCGGCGGGCAGCGGGCGCGAGGCGGCCGGGTCCGGCCCCAGCGGCGCCAAGGTCCCGTCGAAATCCAGTGCCACCAGCAGCTTCTCGGCGTCGAGCAGCGGCCGAAGCGCGGCGTCCCAACCCGCCGCAGCCCCCGCCTCAGCCGCCGTCACCGCGCCGCCAACGCGGTCAAGAACCCGTTGGCCCAGTCGGCCACATCGTGGTCCATGACCCTGCGGCGCAGCGCGTGCATCCGCCTGCGTTGTTCGCGCGGCGCCATCGCCACCGCCCGCAGAATGGAAGCTTTCAGGCCGTCGATGTCGTGCGGGTTCACCAAGATCGCCTGCCGCAGCTCGTCCGCGGCGCCTGTGAACTCCGACAGGACCAACGCGCCGCGACCATCGACCCGTGAGGCCACATATTCCTTGGCGACCAGGTTCATGCCGTCGCGCAAGGCGGTCACCAGCATCACATCCGCGGCCAGGTAAAGCGCGGCCATCTCGTCGCTGGGCTGGTTTTGGTGCAGATAGCGAATGGCGGGCGTCCCGAGCGACCCGAAATCGCCGGCGATGCGCCCGACGGTCGCTTCGACATCGTCCCTGAGCGTTTGATAGGCGGAGACGTTGTCGCGGGACGGGCTGGCGACCTGCACCATCACCGCGCCCGGCACTTTGAGGCGGCCTTCGCGGAGCAGCTCCTCATACGCTTTCAGGCGATGCGCTATCCCCTTCGTGTAGTCCAGGCGGTCCACCCCGAACAGGACGCAGTCCGGATTGCCCAACTCCGCCCTGATCGCGCGGGCGCGCGCTTGGACGCGAGGCAGGCGGGCCAACGCGTCGACCGCTCGCGAATCGATCGATATGGGGAAAGCGCCGGATTGGACGACCCTCGTCGAGCCGTCCGCGCGGGTTGTGGCGATCGTCTGGCCGCGTGTGGCGAGGCCGGTGAGACGCCGGACACAAGACCGGAAATTACCCGCGTCCTGCGCCCGTTGGAACCCGATCAAGTCGGCGCCGAGCAGTCCCGTCAGGATTTCGTGCCGCCACGGCAACTGGGCGAACAACGCCTCGGGCGGGAAC
>JAITLE010000046.1 GCA_031278075.1 Bifidobacteriaceae bacterium
GGGTCAGAACCGCCACAAGGTCCTGACCTGCGGAAACACGTCCCGAGTGGGTTCGTGGTCAAGACCCGGGCCGCGGCGCGGGCCGCGGAACTCTACACTTCTCGCTTCTGGCGGGAGAAGTGTAGGAATGGTGACGCCCGCCCGGATCGGGGTCCACGGGGCCAATACCAGCGCGAGCCCCTGACCTGCGGAAACACGTCCCGAGTGGGTTCGCGGTCAAGAAGCGGGCCGCGGCGCGGGGCGCGGAACTCTACACTTCTCGTCTCTGGCGGGAGAAGTGTAGGAATGGTGACGCCCAGCCGCCTCAGGGCACGCCGACAGGCGCAGCCCAAGGGGCTCCACTGGTGAATAGCGGGATCACCACCTAGATCCGCCCGAAGCCCCAACGAGCCGCGACATCCTTGCCCTTTGCTGACACCGCAGACCAAACCCTGCCGCGGCAGCGATATGGATGCCCATCAGCTGGCCGCCGGGGTTCCCGGCGCGCGCCGGGGCGATGGGCCGCTTTGCGACAGCCTTACCTGCGGCATGGGCCACTTGGTTTCCCGGTCGGGGTAGACCGGTGCGAGACAGCAGGGCGCTGAGGCGGCGCCGCGGCCTTCGGCGGCTCGATGCGAGCCTTCAGCGGTTCGACGCGGGCCAGCGACGGTTCGCGCGCGGGCCAGCGACGGTTCGGACGCGAGCCTTCAGCGGTTCGACGCGGGCCTTCAGCGGTTCGGATGCGGGCCAGCGACGGTTCGGACTCGGGCCGGCGGCGGTCCGACGCGAGCCGCCAGTTGACGCGCGGGCAGCGCCCTCGAGGTCCGAAACGGCCGGCGAGAGGCCCATTTTGGGGCACATCCGGCCGGAAACTACTCAGATACGGCCAAAACCCTTGGTTTGTCAAGACCTGTGTCAGTATGTTTACCACATGGGACTTGCGCAGACCGCCACGGCCGATCGGTCCCTCGCCCAGGGCAAGTCCGCCCAGGATGTGGAAGCGGCTATCGCCGCGTGGCTGTCCGTCGTAGGAGACCGCAACTCGAGGCTCCGCCGAGCGTTGCGCGGCGGACCCGACACCGAGCCTGACCCAGACGACTTCCTCAACCAAGAGTTCCAGGTCGACCACGCACTGCTGAAACGTCTGCTGATCGGCCTGACAAGGCTCCCCGCCTGACACCTTCCCCCAGGCGCCGTCAATGACGTCGGCGCTCGTCCCACGTAGGTTTGCGCAGCGCGTAGAACACGAACGGCGGCGCGCCCAGCGCCACCACCACCAACGCCACCATCAATGGATATGGCGCCGCCCCGATCCCGGCGCGGCCCGTCGGCGGAATGAACGCCATGACCAGGGCCAGCGCGCACGCGACAAAGCCGACCCCAGCGACTAATCCGATCGCCGGAACCCTGTACCCCCTGGGCACGTCGGGCCGCTTCCGGCGCAGAATCAGCGCCGAGGCGAACATCAGCAAATACATCACCAGGTACAGGGCCGCAGCCATGTCCACCAGCGCGATGAACGCGCTCGACACATTCGGGATCGCCACGAACAACAACGCCAACAGCGAGACGATGCCGCCCTGCGCCGCCAGGATGCCCTCCTGCACCCCGTGCCGGTTCCGCTTTTGCAAGGCCGGCGGCAGCAGCCCTGTCCGCGCCGCCTCCAGCAGGCCAGCCGACGGACCCGCCACCCAAGTGACCACCGACGCCACCGCCCCCAGCCCAATCGCGGCGGCCAAGACGAACATCGCCCACGGCACGTGGAAGTGGTCGAAGTAGACCTTGAACGCCACGAAGATGCCGTCCGTGAAACCCACCTTAGATGCGGGCACCGCGATCGCCACGGCGATGGTCGGCAGGATGCTGACCGCGAGTATCAAACAGAACGCGAGCGCCATAGCCCTCGAATAGCCTCGCTTCGGGTCGCGGAGGCGACATGCGTGGACCGCGTTGACCTCCATTCCCGCGAACGCCAACACATTCGAGACCACCAGCACAATCGATCCGATCCCCGTGAACGGCGGAACCACGTCGCTCGCCGCCAGCGGCGCTTGGGACGCCTGCCCGCCGGCCAACCAGAAACCCGCCAGCACCACCAGCAGCGCACCGGGCACAAGGGTGCCGAACACTCCGCCCCAAGACGAGACCTTGGCGAACAGATCCCCGCCGCGCAGCGTCACCAGCGTGGCCGCCCAGTACACCGCCAGGATCACAATCGCGGTGAACAAGCCCGAGTTCGCGAGGGTCGGCAACCCCACCATGAAAGCGAGCGCCGCCGCCACGAACGCCAACTGGGTGGGATACCACACCACGTTCTGCACCCACTGGAGCCAGATCGCGACGAAGCCAAACCGGTTCGACATCGCCTCCCGCACCCAGGTGTAGACGCCGCCGTCCCAGGTCGTCGCCAACTCCGCCCCCACCAAGCCGGTCGGCACCAAGAAGAGCACCGCGGGAACCAGCCACATTGTGACCGATCCCAAACCGTAGGTGGCCATGGGCGGCAGAGCCCGCAAAGACATGACGGTGACCGTCGTCATCATCGCGATGTTGAAGACGCTCAGATAGGGCCGCCGCGCGCCCGCTGGCCCACCTCCCGCGGGCCCGCCGCCCGCTGACACCCCGCCCGCTGACCCCCCGCCCGCTGACACCCCGCCCGCTGACACCCCGCCCGCGGGCCGGGCGCCCGCCAGCCCGCCGCCCACAAGCGCCCCGCTGCTCGCCGGCGCACCCCGGTCGGATGCGGCGCTGGCGGCCGAGACGACGGCATCGTGCGCTGACTGAGAACGATTAGCAGCTGCCATGGCGTGGACCTCCCGCCAACTCAGTGATGGAACGCCGCGCCGGCGCCGCGCGGGCCGCCGTGCGCGTCGAGGAACGCCACAGCCGAACGCAACTCCCCGAGGAGCTTGTCGGCCAGGTCCATCGTGACGCCGTTGCGGACCACGATCCGTTGCACGGTCAGGTCCTGGAGCGCGTCGGGCATGGGATAGGCGGGAACCTGCCACCCGCGCATCCTGAGGCGGTCGGAGAGATCGTAAAGGTTCCAGCCGCGGTCCTGACCGGCCGCCATCGACCAAGCGAAGACGGGGATGTCGGACCCGTCGTTCCACAGCTCGAACGGACCCAGACCCTGGATCGACCGCGCCAAGAAGCGCGCCACGTCGAGCGAACCCCGCTGAACGCGCTGGTAGCCCGCCCGGCCAAGCCGCAGGAACATGTAGTACTGGAGCAGGATCTGCGCGCCAGGCCGCGAGAAGTTCAACGCGAACGTCGGCATGTCGCCGCCCAGGTAGCTGACGCGGAAGATCAGGTCGTCGGGCAGCAGCGAGCTCTCGCGCCACACCACCCAGCCGAGCCCTGGGTAGACCAGGCCGTACTTGTGACCGGAGGTGTTGATCGAGGCCACCCGCGGAAGCCTGAAGTCCCACAGCAGGTCCGCCTGGCAGAACGGCGCGATCATGCCGCCGGACGCGGCGTCGACGTGGATCGGGATGTCCAGGCCGGTCTGTTGTTGGAGCCGGTCCAGCGCGGCGGCGATCTGCGCGACCGGCTCATACATGCCGGTGTAGGTCACGCCCATCACCGCGACCACGCCGATCGTGTTCTCGTCGCAGTATTTGTCCAGGTCGAAGCCGTCGAGGACCTTGTGCTCCAAGCTGATCGGGACGAAGCGGGCCTCCACGTCCCAGTAGTTGCAGAACTTCTCCCAGCAGACCTGGACCGCGCTCGACATCACCAGGTTCGGTTTGTCGACGCCTTGGCCCGCCGCGCGCCGCCGCTGCTGCCAGCGCCGCTTCAGCGCCAAGCCACCGAGCATGCACGCCTCCGAGCTGCCGGTGGTCGACGTGCCGATCGTGTCCGCCGGGTCCGGCGCGTGCCACAGATCCGCCAACATCCGCCAGCAGTACCGCTCAATCGCGGCGGTTTGGGGGTATTCGTCCTTGTCGATGGCGTTCTTGTCGAACGCCTCGGAGTAGATCCGGTTGGCGCTGTCGTCCATCCATGTGGTCACGAACGTCGCCAGGTTCAGCCGAGCGTTGCCGTCCAGCATCGATTCGTCGTGCACCAGCCGATACGCGGCCTCTTGGTTAAGACCCGTTTCCGGCAGGTGGTGGCGCGGCGCGGTCCCCGGTTCGTCCGAGCGCGCGAAGAGCGGATTGACTTCGGCGTAGTCTCTTGCGGTTGTCATTGGTTGGCACTCCTTGATGTCAGGTCGGGAACGGCCAGTTTGGTCCCCATTGGACGATGCCGTCCGCCACCACCCGGAAACGGTCACGGATTGGACCGCCCAGGCGTGTCACGGGCGGCGCGGGCGGCGCTGACGCCGGAACGTCGCCGGCGGCTGACGCCCCCGGCCCCCGGTGGGTCAGGCCCCGCCATTTGGTGCGGAAAGAGGCTTAGAGTGGAGACGCGTGGGTCAACGGCGACCCACGTCTAGATCCACCAGAGCCGAAACCTTTGCGCCTGAGCCGAGTCTCGCCTACTCGGGGTCCCCGCAAAATCTCGGAGCGAAGCGGAGAGAGTTTGCGGGGCGCATCTAGAAGACTCCGAGCGGGTTGAACTCGGCTCATCTGCACAGGCCGCAGCGCGCGCCGCGAACTCGCTTCCGCTCAGAGCTCGATGCGTTTGGGGCCCGCCTGCCAGGCCCGCCAGGACGACTCCACGATCGAGTCCAGGCCGTGCTCCGCCTTCCAGCCGAAGACCTGCTCGATCCGGCTCACGTCGCCGACCAGCACCGCCGGGTCTCCCGGCCGCCGCGCCAGGATCTCGGGCGCGACGTCCAAGCCGGTCACCCGGCCGATCGTCTCAATCACCTGCCGGACGGAATGGCTCCGCCCAGTGCCGATGTTGAACGCGTCGAACGGGCGCTCCGCGCGGGCCAGATAATCCAAGGCGGCGATGTGGGCGCTGGCCACATCAGCCACATGAACGTAGTCGCGCAGGCATGTCCCATCCTCAGTGGGATAGTCGTCGCCGAACACCGCCGGCCGGCGCCCCTCGAAGAGCCGCTGCAGCACCATCGGGATCAGGTTGAGCACTGCCGGGTCGCCCAGATCCTCCCAGCCCGCGCCGGCGACGTTGAAGTAGCGCAGATTCACACCACGCAGTCCCCACGCGCGGGCGGCGTCCCGGACCATCCACTCGCCGACGAGCTTCGATTCGCCGTAGGGGTTGATCGGCTGCGGAGCGATGTCTTCCTCAACCCGATCCACGCTGGGTTGGCCGTAAACCGCCGCCGATGACGAGAAGACCAGCTGGTCCACACCTTGCGCCTGCATCGCCAACAGCAAGTTGGCCATCCCGCCGATGTTCTGTTGGTAATACCAAGCTGGGCGCTCGACCGACTCGCCCACCTGTTTGCGCGCCGCGATGTGCACAACTGCCTCACAGCCGTCCAACGCGGCTTGCAGTCGCGGCAGTTCGGCGGTGTCCGCCAACTCCAGTTGAACCAACTCCGCCGCCCCGACACGGCCGGCGTCGCCGTAAGACAGATCGTCGACCACGACCACTTCATGCCCAGCCCTCGCCAGCAGACGCACAACATGGGCTCCGATATACCCGGCTCCGCCGGTCACACAAATCGCCATGGGTTCTACCCTATGCCGTCGCCTCAGACCGCCACGCGGCGCGGCTGCGGGACGCGACGGCTGCGCGACGCGACGGCTGCGGGGACGCGGGCGGACGGCATCGGGCGCTGGCGATCAGGGATGCAGGCCCGGTGGTTCGTTGTGTTCGGCGGGTTCGATCTGGAAGGTCGAATGGGTCAAGTCGAAGTGGCCGCTCAAACATTCCGCCATCTGGTCCAACAACTCGTGGTAGGCCTTAGGGGTGAAACGTTCGGGCGTCACCACGACGTGCGCCGTCAGCGATGCCAATCCCGATGTGATGGTCCAGGCGTGGAGGTCGTGGACGGACACCACGCCAGGCAACTCCTCAAGGTGGCGGCGCAACTCATGTAGATCCATGTCTTTCGGCGTGGCCTCGAGCAGGACGCGGAGCACATCGCGCAACAGCGCGTAGGCGCGCGGCAGGATCAGGGCCGCGATCACCAGCGAGGCGACGGCGTCCGCTCGGAGCCAACCCGTGCACGCGATCACCACACCGGAGGCGATCACCGCCACGGAGCCGAGCGAGTCCCCCACGACTTCGAGGTAGGCGCCCCGGATGTTGATCGACTGCTGCGCGCCGCCGCGCAGGATCAGCAACGCGATGACATTGGCGACCAAACCGATCGTGGCCAGCGCCATAACCGGACCAGGCTCGACTTGGGCGGGCTGGAACAGCCGCCGCACGGCCTCGATCGCCACGCCGACGGCTATTCCGACCACCATAAGCGCGTTGGACAACGCGGCCAGGACCTCGACCCTTTTCAAGCCGTAGGTGCGTCTCGGGGTCGGGGCGGTGTCCGCCAGCGCCGCGGCGACCAACGCGAAGACCAGGCCGATCGAATCGGCCGCCATGTGCCCGGCGTCGGCTAGCAGAGCTAATGAGCCTGTCCAGATGGCGCCGACGACCTCCACCGCCAGCACGGCGCCCGCCAGCGCCAGCGCCCAGACCAGGCGACGGCGGTTGCGGGCGCGCGCGTCCGACCCCCCAGCGCCGGGCGTCCCCGCCAGACCGTGGTCGTGATGGTGCGGCATCGGGCCATTCTTCCACCCGGGCGCGCCGAGCCGCGGCGCCGACATGGTGAACCGAGGCCAATTGGCGCTGATGGTCCGCCTCCCGTAGCATGTCCGGTGGTCTGGCCCCCATCGTCTAGTGGCCTAGGACACCGCCCTTTCACGGCGGCGGCACCGGTTCGAATCCGGTTGGGGGTACATCGCCTTGGAGCGCAATGGTGCCTATAAGACCGCGTTTGGCCTGCTCATCGGGCCGCCAGGCGCACCGGAACGCGCCATTGTGCTCCAATCGGGATGGATCACCACGGCGCCCACTCTCCCCATCCGAACACTCTGGAGCGAGCGGCCGGCTGCCCTGACCGGTGATGCCAAGGCGGGCCGAGGGACGCCTGCTGCGTTTGTCCCGGGACGTGCGCGGGCCCGCGTTGGCGCTGCCCGTCATCGAGCACGCCACCT
>JAITLE010000064.1 GCA_031278075.1 Bifidobacteriaceae bacterium
CAACCTACAAACCACCACTGTCACTGTAAGCACCCGCCTCCGCCGAACACGCGTACCCGCCGCGCACCGGACCGCCCCGCAGCCCCCGCCGCCCTCCTCCGGCGCCCGACCCGCGAACTCCTTAATCGTCATGCATCCAACCTACAAACCACCACTGTCACTGTAAGCACCCGCCTCCGCCAAACACGCGTACCCGCCGCCCACCGGACCGCCCCGCAGCCACCGCCGCACCCGCAGCCCCCGCAGCCCCGCAGCCCGGCCGCCCCCGCAGCCCGGCCACCCCCGCCGCCCGGCCACCCAGCCCGCACCCCACGCCACGGCCGAGCCGCCACGCCGACCGGCGATCCGACGCCGGCAGGCCTCCGCGCCAAGTATTTCCTCTTATTCCCTCTCTAATCCCTTGCATCAGCCGGCAACCGCGTCTACGCTCAGTGGAAGCAGGGTTCAACCGGCGGCGACAGAGGCAGGCAACCATGGAATCGACCAGACTCAAGCCCTACGCGGTCCGCAAAGCCGTCGAGATCTTGCCTCTTCCAGGCACGACGCGGCCACTCGCCATCAAATTGGTCAACCTGCTCGCGGAAGACGGCCGCGTCAAAGTGGCAACCCTCCACGACGAGTTGTGGCCGCTCATCACCGTCAACTCCGCGAACAACGCCTTGCGCAGGCTGCTCGACGCCATCAACACCGCCGCAGCCGAAGCCGACAAGCCCCTCCGCGCGCAGATCACGGAGTCCAAGCGCGCCGGCCGCGATCAGCGCTGGGTCTGGTTCGAGGGCCCAGCCCTGAAGGATCCGGAACCCGCCGCCGAGGACCTCGCCGGCATCCCCGAAGAAGCGCTTGTCAACGCCCCCGGCCGCCTGCTGACGGCGCCGATCGCGCTCGTCACCTGCAACCCCATAGAGGACGATGCCGTGCGGCGCCGTTTCGCCCCGGACGCTCAGTTGAGCATCGTCGACGGCGTGTGGCACTACAAACTCGGCAAGCACTGCGACGTGGATGTGATTCAAGTGGTGTCGCACCAGGGGCAGCTCCAGGCTCAGCTGACCGCCCACAGAATTCAAGAGGTGTTCCGCCCGCGCGCGATGATCGCGGTCGGCATAGCCTTCGGCCTCCACCCGGAAAAGCAAGAGGCGGGCGATGTCTTGGTCTCCAAATGGACGATGGATCACGATCTGAAGAAGGTCGACCGGTCCGGGCACACCCTTCTGCGCGGGACTCCGCTCACGGCTACGCGGTCGCTGGTGGACCGCTTCCGCGCCGTCGACCGCGACAGGTCCGGCGGCCGTGACCGGAACATCGTCTGGCCCCAGTTGCACTTCGGCGGAATCATCAGCGGTTCCACGTTGGTCGACAACCTGGCCCTCCGCGAGCATCTGAAGGCGATGATCCCTCTAGACGCCATAGGCGGCGAGATGGAGGCGGTCGGCCTGGCGACAGCCGCGATAAGCGGGGGAACCGATTGGATCGTCGTCAAAGCGATCTCGGACTGGGCGGACGGCGCCAAGAGCGACGGTGACCCGGACCGCCGCCAACGCGCTGCGGCCGAGAACGCCGCGCTCGTCGTGTACGAGGCGATTCGATCCGGCGGTTGGCCGATCGGTCGCGAGGATTTCCCCGCCCCGCACCCCGAGGCGCCCGCGCCTCACCTGAGAGACCTCGACGAGTTGCCGGCCCGGATCGACGACCCGGCCGGCTCTCCCCTATCGCTGTCCAAGTGGAGCGCGGCGGTGGACGAATGGACGACATCGACCCGGAACGACGCCTACGAAACCGTGTTGGACTGGGTGAGCCGGCCCGAGGGCCCCAGGCTGTTCGTCTTGCTCGGCGAATACGGGATGGGCAAGACCGTCCTTAGCCAGCGCCTTGTCAAGGACATTCTGGCGCGCCGCGCCGCCGACGGGGCTTGGCCCGTTCCACTCTATTTCGACCTGAAGCACCTGACAGGGATCCGTGAGCGCGTGCCAACTGTCGACGAAGTCATGGTCGAGTGCGCCAAGGCCGGCTGGCTGCACAAGGGCGACCTCGCGCTTTGCTCAGCCGAGGCCATCCACGAGTGGATCGAGGAGGGCGCGTTGATCGTGTTCGACGGGTTGGACGAGGCTTTGGTGAAGATGGACGAGGGGAACGGCGCCGAATTCACGCGGCGTCTGCTGTCGCTGATCCCTCCAGCGGGCGCAGAGACAGCCGGTTCGAGCGCGCGGATCTTGATTTCCTCGCGGACCCAGTATTTCCGCAGCTTGCGCGCCGAACGCAATCACTTCCTCGGCGAGGGCCGGAGCGGGCGCGAATCGGACGCGTTCAAGGCGATGCTGCTGTTGCCTTTCACCGACGCGCAGGTGGAGCAATACTTGGCGAGGGTGCTGCCGGCCGGCGAAGTCGAACGGGCCATTGAGACCATCCGGAGCGTGCACAACCTGAAGGACCTGGCGCACCGCCCCTACACGCTCAAACTGGTGGCGCAGCAGATCCCGCAGTTGGAGGAGATGCGAGCGGCTGGGCGACCCGTGTTCGGGGCGACCCTCTACCGGCAGATGGCGCGGGATTGGTTCGACCGAGACGCGAGCAAACACCACATCAAACGGCCCGAGGACAAGATGGCCCTGGCCGCCGCGCTCGCCGCGCGCCTCACGCGCGAGGGCGCCGGCAGTTCTGCGGCCGCCATGGGTTCGGCTCAAGGATCTGTTGGCTTACCCGTCAAAACGCTCGAGGATTGGCTGCACAAATGGATCGCTTCCGACCCAGCGCTACGGCGCCGCTACGGCCATTTGAACCCCGATCTTCTCGAAGAAGACCTCCGGAACACGACCTTCTTGCACCGGGTCGACCTTGACTCCGAGCGCAGCCAATTCGTCTTCGCGCACACCTCTTTGCAGGAGTTCTTCCTGGCGGAGCACTTGATCGCCGCGGTTCGGGCGGATCGGCGCAAGGAGTGGTCCATGCCGGTTCCGAGTCCGGAGACGCTGGACTTCCTCGGCCAGTCTCTTAAGGAGGCCGAGGACCTGCCAGAACTCCTCGCCCGCATCGAGCGGTGGGCGCGCGGCAAGAACACCGCAGCGAACCTTGTCGTGTTCCACTACTCGGTCCGAGCGCTCGCCCAGGGCTACCCCGCTCCCAGTCTGCGCCGCATCAGCTTGCCAGGGGCGGAACTGTCCGGCCTCAAGCTAGACCTGGCGAGCGTGGACCTGGGCCAGGCCAACTTGGCCGCCGCGAACCTGTCCGGCGCGCGGCTGGTCAACTGGACGCTGGACGGCGCGAACCTGGCTGGGACCAAACTCGACAGGGCGGTCCTGTTGGGCTGCTCCCTGAGACATGCGCACCTGGAGCACGCGGAACTGGTCGGGACTGTGTTCCGGGACTGCGATCTCGAGGGCGCGAGCGTGACTGGCGCCAGGCAACACGAGACCCACTGGCTGAACTGCCGATCCCTGCCGCCCGGCATCGGGGCTGATCCCGCCGCGCTGGTCGTGCCGATCGACAAGCGCGATGCCGCCCGCGCCCAGGAAGACCCGAGCCGCGCCGCACAGGGCGGCGAGGTCCGGTCCGTGGCTGGGTCGCCTCACGACTCGAAACGCGCTCGCCTGGGGAGCGACGCGCACGGCGGCGGGGCGCGAGCCATGGCGTGGTCCCCTGACGGGCAGGTCCTGGCCACCGGCGGCGAAGACGGGACACTCCGACTCTGGGACCCACACACCGGCCGGACCACAAACAAACTCACCGGCCATGAAGGCCCCGTGTGGGCGGTCGCGTGGTCACCTGACGGAAACACCCTCGCCACCGGCAGCCAAGACGGGACAATCCGACTCTGGGACCCACACCCCGGCCACAC
>JAITLE010000093.1 GCA_031278075.1 Bifidobacteriaceae bacterium
CAAGTCGCGGCGAACGCGTCATCGGGCGCGGTGGCGGCGCCCACGGCGAAACGGATGCGCTGCGTGTCGGACACGTGCGTGCCGTCGATCAGGTCGGCATCGGCGGTGAGATCGACCAAGTAGACGCCCGGCTCGGTGAACACCCAGTTGGCGTGGGTGTGGGTGTTGACGTCGACCCAGATCGGCTGGGCGCCGGCCGCGCGGGAATCCCACAGCAGCTGCGGTTCGCCGAACGAGCCGGACTGCAGGTAGACCGTCATGACGCCCGGGCCCTGCACTCCACCGAGCGACAAGGTGATGCCGCGGTCGATGGTCTCCATCACCTGCGGATCCTGGGTGTTCCACCCCACCCAGACGACCTCCGGATTCTGCGTCTGCGGCACCACGTAGACCTCGCTGCCGGGCGCGGCGCCGAGGAACTCGTAGGCCGGGTCGTCGGGCACGGTGAGCTTCGCGGCGTCGAGGACGTGGAAGACGGTCTCGGCCGGGTAGCGCCACACGCTGGTGGCGTTCGCGTCGGCCTTGGCGACGTCGTCGTGGATGAGGAACCGCCAGGAGCCGTCATCGTACTTGGGGCCCATGTCGATGTGCCCGGCCTGAAGCACGCGCTGTCCGCGGGCGATGGCGAGCTCGTCGAGCGTCTGGTCCAGGTTCGGGTCGTCCTCGGCGACGGCGACGCTCGGGGTGGCGAGCAGCCCCAGGGCGAGCAGGGTTGCCAGGGCGCCGGCGGTGCGGCGCCGGGGTGGGGAGGCGAGAGTGCGTGTCATCGGTTTCGGACCTGGTTCTTCCTGTGCTGCGGGATCCATAGGGTGAGGCACTCGTACAGGCTGTCGGCGTTGAAGCGCATCATCTGCACATAGCTGGTCACGGTGGTCGAGAAGGTGTCGCCGTAGATCGGACACACGCGGATGCCCTGCTCCTCGGCGACCTGGGTCAGGGTGGAGGACCTCGCGGCGAGGTTCGGCTCGAGAAACACCGCCGGCACCCCCAGAGAGCGGATCGTCTCGGTGAGCTTGCGCCGGTCGGCCAGCGACGGCTCGCTGGCCGGGTTGGGGGTGACGAACCCGGCCACCTGCAGGTCGTAGGCGTGCGCGAGGTACCCGAAGGCGTCGTGCGTGGTCACCAGGTACCGGTCCTGGGTCGGGATCTGCGCGAGCGTGTCGCGCACGTACCCGTCGGTCGCTTCCAGCTCGGCGAGGTATGCGTTGGTGTTCGCGGTGTACTCGCGGGCATGCGCGGGGTCGACGCCGATGAGGGTGTCGCGGATCAGCTGCACATAGGCCATGCCGTTGCGCACGTCCTGCCACAGGTGAGGGTCGATCTCACCGTGGACGTGCTTGCCGAGCACCGCCTGCGCGAGTTGGTACACCCGCTCGCCCGGCTTGCCCAGGAACGTGAACTGGGGGCCGGCGGGGATCTCGGCCATCGCCTTCGCCGGCACCTCGACCACCACCTGATCCGACGTATAGGCGTGCTGGGAGTGCTCGCCACCCCCGTCTGGGTCGTAGCGCACCTCCAGCTGCCCGGTGTCGAGGTTCGCCGTGAGGTCCGCATGCCCCCGGTCCAGCACCACCGGATCGGCGATCCCCGCCTCCGCAGCGGCCTTCGCCGGGTTGACCCCGACGGCGAAGGTGTAGGTGGCGCGGCCGAGGTCGACGGGCTTCGACGTCTCGCTCACCTTCAGCTTCGCCTGCAGCGTCAGCGTGTAGACGCCGGGCTCCGTGAACGCCCACGACAGATGCGTGTGCGCATCCGCCGGCAGCGACATGGTGTCGTCCCGGTACCCGTTGGAAGCGTCGAACCCGTCCGAGGAGTCGAAGTAGCGATCGGTGCTCCCGAAGGAACCGGTCAGGTAGGCGTAGACGTCCCCGGGTCCAGTCGCTGCGACCGCGGAGAGCAGCACCTCCGAGGTGCGGGTCGCCCCGTACTGGGTGCCCGCGCCCTGGGCGCGCAGCCCCAGCCACACGGTGTCGAGGTTCACGTTCTCCACCAGCGGGATGATCTCGGCGGCGTACTTCACCGCCTCCTCCGCCAGCGACACGTTCACTGCGTCCGGTTGCAGGTTCGCGTCGAGGGTCTTGATGACCGACTGCTCCTCGAGCATCGCGTAGTTGGAGAACGCGACATCCGCGTAGACGACGTTGCGGGCATCCCGCAGCGTCGGCTCGTAGGAGTGCGGGTCGCCGTTGTCGGGCACGATCGAGACGACGTCGACCAGGTCGCCGCCGACGTGCTGGGCGAGGTCGCGGATGATCCCGGTCGTAGTCACAACCTGCAGCCGGTCAGAGGTCGCGGCCAGCGCCGGCTTGGCTGCGCAGCCGGACAGCAGCAAGGATGCGCCGATCAGTGCCGCGATCCCAGCTGCGCCCCGTCGGTCTGCCCATCTCATTGCTCGCCCTCGGGCTCACGTGTCACCAGCAGCACCGTCGCCGCATCCTCCCTGGCAGTCAGCTCCCACCCGGCGGGCGCGAGCTCTGAGCGCAGCAGGTCCTCGGTGATCGTCGTCCAGTCGGCAGCGAAGCGCGCCGCTCGCAGCAGCAGCCCGTCGGCGTCGTACACCTCGTACTCGCTGTCCGCATCGCCACCAGCGCCGGGCGGGAGATGCCGGGCAACGTACCGGTGCCCGCCGATCAGACGCTCCTCTACGGCTGGCCCCGACGGCGGCGCCGTCATGCCGTTCACCGTGACGACCCCAGCGCCTGTGGGCGCAAGCCGACCAGCCAACGCAGCGAAGGTCTGCGCCCGGTCGGCCGGGCTCAGGTGAGCGAGCATGTGCCCGCATACGAACCCTGCGACTTGGCCGGGCAGTTGCTCGAACACGTCCGGTACTGCGCCGGCGAGCACGCTCACCCGGTCGGTGAGCGTCGAGTCGTCGACGATGCGGGCCAGGAGCACGGCCCGCATCGTCAGTGACGGCTCGACCGCGATGATGCGCGCGCGAGTGGTCTGGGCGAGCTGACGCACGCCCAGGCCACTGCCGGCTCCGAGGTCGAGCACAACCTCGTCCGGATCGAGGGCGCCGAACGCGGCCTCGAGCGCCGGACGGAGCCGCCGGTGGGGCTCGTCCATGAAGAGGTCATGGAACTCACC
>JAITLE010000036.1 GCA_031278075.1 Bifidobacteriaceae bacterium
CGGGAGAAGTGTAGGAATGGTGACACCCACCCGCCTTAGGGCAGGCCGACAGACGCGGTCTCAAAGGTTTCCGCTGGCAAATGGCGGGGCTGCGACATGGATCGGTCCGAAGCTCCCGCAAGCGGGAACCTGCCTGCCTCGTCACTGACGGCTCAGGCCAAACCCGGCCACAGCAGCGACATGAATGACTCCTCGTCTCGTCCGGCGGCTAAGCTGCTGCCGTGGTATTGGACTTGGGCGCGCCGCCCGCCGAACTCGCGTTGTCGCTCGTCAACACGCCTTCCGTCTCCGGTGAGGAAGCGCCGTTGGCCGATGCCGTCCACACGACTCTGGCCCGCCTGCCCCATTTGCGGGTGGCCCGGGAAGGCGCGGCTGTGGTGGCGCGGACCGAGGTGGGGCGCCGCTGGCGGGTCGTGGTCGCGGGCCACCTGGACACCGTGCCGATCAAAGGGAACGTGCCGGGGCGGTTGACGGACGGCATGCTGTGGGGGCGCGGATCGGTCGACATGAAGGGCGGGCTGGCGGCGATGCTGGCCGCGGCGGCGGCGCTCGTCGCGCCTTCACACGACGTCACTTGGGTGTTCTACGACAACGAAGAGGTCTCCTCGGATCTGTCGGGTTTAGGGCGTTTGATCGCGCGGCGCCCAGACTGGGTGGCTGGCGATTTCGGGATCCTGTGCGAGCCGACCGAGGGCCGTCTTGAGGGCGGATGCAACGGGACGCTCCGAACGCTGGTCTCGGCGCGGGGGAAAGCGGCGCACTCAGCCAGGCCGTGGACCGGCCGCAACGCGATCCATGCGCTGGGCGGGGCGCTGGACCGGCTGGTCGCCTTCGAAGCGCCGACGGTGCGGGTGGACGGGCTGGATTACCTAGAGTCGCTGAGCGCGGTGCGGATCGCGGGCGGGACGGCTGGGAACGTGATCCCGGACCTGGCGAGTGTCGCGGTGAACTACCGGTTCGCGCCGGACAAGTCGGTGGCGGACGCCGAACAGGTTATGGCAGAGCTGTTCCATGGTTATGAGCTCTCGGTCGAGGACGCCGCGGGTGGGGCTCGGCCAGGCGTGGACCACCCGATCGCTCGGCGGCTGGCCGAGGCGGTCGAGGCGCGCGGTGGTGGGGCGCCACGCGCCAAACTCGGTTGGACGGACGTGGCGCGGCTGAGCGCGATCGGGATTCCGGCGGTCAACCTGGGCCCCGGTGATCCTCAAATGGCCCACCAAGACGAGGAAGCCTGCCCAGCTGACCAAATCGGTCTGGTGGCGGCGCTGCTGATGGATTTGCTCGCCTGACGGGACGGCCTTGACGGGACGGCGGGGCCGTCGCCGCGCGGCCCGCGCGTGTCGATCCGGCCTGGGCTGGGAGCGGGCGTGACCCGTGGGCTGTGCGAACACCGTGGCGTGGGCTGGGGCGCTAGTCTGGCCGGGTGGGTCCCAAGAAGAGCAAGCGCGAGCATCGCATAGGGCAGTTCCTCTATCGCGGCGACCAGGTGCCCGCGATGACCGCCGATCAGGCGTTCCTCACCGAGCGGAGTGAGGATGTCGGCGCTGGCTGGAAACACTCCGACCCGTGGCGGGTGATGCGAATCCAATCGGAGCTGGTGGCGGCGTTCGACGCGCTGGAGGGTGTGGGACCGGCGGTCTCGGTGTTCGGTTCGGCTAGGACCAAGCCTGAACAGCCGGCTTACGCGGCCGCTCGCGAACTGGGCCGTCTGCTGGTCCAAGAAGGCTACGCGGTGATCACCGGCGGCGGCCCCGGCATCATGGAGGCAGCCAACCGAGGGGCCCACGAGGCGGGCGGGCTGTCCATCGGGCTGGGGATTGAGCTGCCCCGGGAACAGGGCCTGAACCCATGGGTCGATCTAGGCGTCGACTTCCGCTACTTCTTCGCGCGGAAGGTGATGTTCGTCAAATACGCCAGCGGCTTTGTGGCTTTCCCGGGCGGGATGGGGACGCTCGACGAGCTGTTCGAGTCGCTCACGCTCTCACAGACCGAGAAGATCAGCGGCTTCCCCATAGTGCTGTTCGGTCGAGACTATTGGGCTGGACTGGTCGGCTGGCTGCGCGAGACCACGATCCCGGCGGGCGCCATCGACGCCCGGGACCTGGATCTGTTCAGCGTTGTCGACAGCCCGGCTGAGGCGCTCGCGGCGATCCTCGGCGCTTCGGGCAAGCCGCGCAGCGGCGGCATGAGCCACCGTGGATCGGGGGCATGAACATGGCTGACTTCTTCGGCAAAGTTGGTGACATCCTGGCTGGCTTCGGATCGGCGATGTCGATCCTCCTGCTGGTGCTGATCGGGGTCGTCGTGAAGCTGGGTTCGGTGGCGCGCCGCCCGGGCGCGGCCCGTTGGCCGCTTGGCATGGCGAGCCCGCTGGCGCAACGCGAACTCCGCGTCTCTCGCCAGCGCCGCCGCGAGGCGTCAGCGGCCGAAGAGCTGATCAACGCCGGCTGGCCGTCCGGCTAGTCGCGCCGCCCGCGGTGGCGGCTTGCCGAGCCCGGCGCGCGACCGCGCGGGGCGGATGCGGCGTCAGGGGAAGCGAATCTGACCCAAAGCTCCGGTTCAGCCAACCCGGCCTGGTCTGGGGCACGCAGTAGAATAGACCCAGTAACCCACCTGTCTGCGAAAGGGGAGTAAACCATGGCCGCCATGAAGCCTAGGACTGGAGACGGGCCGCTCGAAGTGGTCAAAGAGGGCCGCGGGGTCGTGATCCGTGTTCCGTTGGAGGGCGGTGGCCGCTTGGTCGTGGAGCTGACCCCTGCCGAGGCGGGCGAGCTGCGGGACGCCTTGAGCCGGGCAATCGCCTGAGCCTGGGCTAGACCGCGAACGGGTGGCGAAGAACACCTCCGGCCTACGAGGTCGGGCTAGCAACGCAGATGGGGTGCGTTCCCGCGCGCCCATGGTGCGCGTGGCGCGTGGCACAGTGGCGACGTCGACGCAAGTGAAAGCCGCTAACTGCGGCGTGGTCGCAGTTGGTGTGGGCACCGGCCCGGATGGTATGGAGCCCGGCCGCGGAGCTGCTCAGGCCGCCGTCCGCTACGGGATCGACCTGGCGGCCACCGCCTCGCGCCAGCGTTTCACCGGTGCGGTCGGCGCCGCCGCGGTGATCGATCTCCCAGTGCTTCACGCCGCCGACGCGCCCTGGCGCGCTCTCGCCCAGACCATAGTGCTGGTCGGCGTCGGCGACGCCTCGCCCTCCGCCTATCGCGCTGCCGGCGCCCGCCTCGCGCGCGTCGCCCAGGGGCGTGGGCCGGTCACGGCCACATTGGGCGCCGAGTCGCCAGCCCACACCCGCGCCCTCGTCGAGGGCTATCTTCTCGGAGCGTATCGTCCGCGCCGCCGTGGTTTGAGGGCCGCCGATGCCGACCGCTCCAGCCGCGACGCCTCCGACCGTTCCAGCCCCGATCGCGCCAGCTTGGCCGATGCCGACCGCGCCAGCTCCAACGACTCCAACGACTCCGACCGCGCCGACCGCGCCAGCCGCGCCGACCGCGCCGACCGCGCCGGCCGCGACCACCGCGACGACCGCGCCGGCCGCGGCGACCGCGCCGGCCGCGCCGACCATGACGACCGCGCCGGCCGCACCGGCGCCGGGCTGGCCGGTTCGGGCGCCGACGCCCGCCCCGGCGGCGAAAGCCCCGGCGCCGCCCGCCCCGGTTCCGGCGGCCCCAGCGCCCCCGGTTCCGGCGGCCCCGGTTCGGACGGCTCTGACCGCGACGGCGGCGGCGGGCTGGCCGGTTCAGACAGCCCCTCCCCAAACGGCCCCGCCCGGTCCGGCCTTGATGGTCCAGACCAGCAAGCGCCGGCCAGAACCCAAACCCCGCCGGTCGCCGGACTGGGACGCTGGGGGAGGGGTGTCGGCACGGCATCGTCGGCGGGGGTTGCCGCCGGAGCGGCTCTCACGCCGGGCTCGGGGTCGATGCGGCGCTCCGCGGCACAGGCGTTCCGCGCCACCGCGCGGATCGTTCCGCGACAAACCGACCGGAAAGCCCCGCCTCCCGGGCCGGCGCCCGATCTACGCCCGGCGGACGAAGTCGGCGACTTGACCCTGCTCGGCTCATACGACCGCGCGGCCGTGCAAATCGGCTGGGTCACGGCCCAAGCCGCGATCCTGGCCCGAGACCTCGGCAACGAGCCGGCCAGCGTCAAGAACCCGGCCTGGCTGGAAGCGGTCGCCCGGGCGGAGGCCAAGACGCGGAACTCGGTGGCCGTCACGGCGCTCGGACCTGAAGAACTCGCCAAGGCGGGCCTGAACGGCATCCTCGCGGTCGGGGCTGGCGCTTGGCTCGGCCCGGCGGCCAACCCGGCCCTGAGCCCGCGGCTGATCCTCGCGACCCACACCCCCGCGAACCTGAAAGACCCAGGCCATCTCGTGATCGTTGGCAAAGGGATCACGTTCGACACGGGTGGGCTGGACGTCAAGACCGCGGCCGGCATGGTGACGATGAAGACCGACATGGCGGGCGCCGCGGTGGCGCTCGCGACCGTGTTGGCTGCCAGCGACATCGGTGTTGAGATCAAGGTCAGCGCGGTGCTGCCCGCCGCGCAGAACGCTTTGGGCGCCGCCTCCTACCGGCCCGGCGACGTGTTGAGCCTGGGCGGGGGCCGCGCCACGGCCGAGATCGGCGACACCGACGCGGAGGGCCGCGTGGTTCTCGCCGACGCGCTGGCCTACGCCGCGTCCGAGTTGGACCCGACCTGGGTGGTGGACATCGCCACCTTGACCGGCGCCCAGAAGATCGCGCTGGGGCACAGGATCGGCGCGCTGTTCAGCACCGACGACGAGTTGGCCGGCCTGCTGGGCGAGGCCGGCGAAGCCGCCGGCGAGCAGTGGTGGCGGATGCCGCTGGCCGATCTCTACGAGGAGGCCATCGCCTCGCCGAACGCGGATGTGGCGACCGTCGCGCGGCGAGGCTTCGGCGGCGGCGCCATCACCGCGGCGTTGTTCCTGAGGCGGTTCGCCGGCGGCGCGCCGTGGGCTCACCTCGACGTCGCGGGCCCGGCGCGCGCCGCGACTGGCGGCGATCTGACCCGGTCAGGGGCCACCGCCTTCGGGACCGGCACGCTGATCCGTTTGGCTCAGCGACTAACCTAAAGGCCATGGCCGCGCCCGAGTTCGACGATCTCTGGGTGGTCGTGCCCGTCTACAACGAGGCCGCGGTTTTGCGCCAAGTCCTCGACGAGTTGACCGCCGTGTTCGGGCACATTTGCGTGGTCGACGACGCATCGACCGACGGTTCGCGGGCCATCGCGCGGGGTTTCGCCGCCCGCGGGGTCCGGTTGGTGAAACATCCGGTGAACTTGGGTCAGGGGGCGGCCCTCCAGACGGGTTTCGCATACGTGTTGGCAGATCCGTTGATGGCGCGCGTCGTCACCTTCGATTCGGACGGCCAGCACATGGTGGACGATGCCGTGCGGTTGGCTCGTCGCCTCGCCGACGGTTTCGACGTGGTGCTCGGTTCGCGGTTCTTAGGACGGCGCGCGGTGGCGCTGGGGCGTGCCAAACGCGCGGTGTTGCGGCTGGCCGTGGCCTACACAAACTTCTCGGTGCGGTTGAAGCTGACCGACACTCACAACGGATTGCGCGCCATGAGCCGGCGCGCTGTGGCCGCGATGAATCTGACCCAGGAGGGGATGGCGCACGCCACCGAGATCTTGGAACGCATTCGGAGCGCTCATCTCAGCCATGCCGAGGAGGCCGTCGAGATCAAGTATTCGGAGTACTCCAAAGCGAAGGGCCAGTCGCTGTTGAATTCGATCAATGTCCTCGTGGATTTGCTGGTGAAATGAGACTGCGATGCTGATCAAGATTCTGCTTATCGCCGCCGTGTTGGCGGTTGGCGCGACTCTGATCCGGGGGCATGGCGCCCGTCGGCAAGCGCTGCGCCGGCTGGGCTTGATCCTGTTCGCGGTGCTCGCGGTCGTGTCCATCTTGGAACCCGATTGGCTGACCTGGGCGGCCCAGAAGATCAACGTGGGCCGCGGCGCCGACCTGCTCCTTTACACATTGATCGTGGTGTTCTTCTCCTATGTGGCGACCCGCCACGTGCGTGACGCCCGCACGCAAGACAAGATCACGGCGCTGGCTCGTCGAGTCGCGCTGATCGAGGCCCCGCCGCCGCGCGACCCGCCTGGCGGGGGTGGCGTCGCGGCGGAAGAGCGGAGTGCGGGCGAGCGGTCGGCATCGTCCGGCGGAGACTCGTGATCACGCTGGTGGCGGCCCTGGCGGCCGTCGCTTGGCTGTTCTTGCCGGGTGCTCTCGTGGGCTTGGCGGCGGGCGTGCGGGGACTGGCGCTGTTGGCGCTGGCGCCGGCGCTGTCGCTGGCCGCGCTGGGAGCGGGCTCCGTCCTGGCGTCAGTCGTGGGTTTGGGCTGGGGCTGGGGCGCCGCTCTGGCGTCGACCGCGCTGGCGGCGGGCGTGGCCCGGCTGGTCGGCTGGCTGGCGCCGCTCCGGGCGCCGCGGGTGCTGCCGCGCTGGTCGCGCCGCTCGTGGCTGGAGGTGGGCGGCGTGGCGGCGGCGGCCGCAGCGTTCATGTTCGGCACGTCGCTGGCGGCGATGGGGGGCGCGGACGGCATCCCGCAGCGGAGTGACCTGGTGTATCACGGCAACCTGGTGCGGTTCGTGTTGGATGGGGGCGACGCCTCGCCGTTCCACGCCGGGACGCTGAACTGGCCCGGAGCGGAGAGCGCGTACTACCCCTCGACGGCGCACGCGATCGCGGCGCTCGCGCCCGCGTCGGCGCAGGTGTGGCCGGCTCTCAACATGGTCTGGCTGACCGCCGGCTCGGCGGTGTGGATCGTTGGCCTGGTCTACTTGGCGCGCGTGTTGTTCCCGGCCCGGCCCCGGTTCGCGGCGGTGGCGGCAGCGCTCGGCGTGCTCTACCAGGGGCAACCGCTGTCCATGTTTTGCCTGGTGGCGAACACCGTGGGCGTGGCGCTGCTGCCGGCGTTGCTCGCGTGGTCGGTGCAACTCGCGCGTGTGGTCACCCAGGCCACGGCTGGGCGGGTGGCCAGGTCGTTGGTTTTGCTGGTCGCTGTGGTCGGGGGCGCGTTCGCGCACCCGACGGTCCTGTTCTCCTACATCGCGGTGGCTGGGCCCATCGCGTTCTACGTGCTGGTCACCGCGACGCGGCGGGCGTGGGGCCGTGGCTACAGAGTGGCGACGGCGGTGGCGCTGGGCGTGCTGGCCGCGGTTGTGGTCGGCGCCGCGGTGGCGCTGTACGCGGCGCCGGAGGTCAGGTCGGTGGTCTCCTTCGGGGGTTGGATCGGGTCCGACAACGTGGCGGTGGCGGCGGCGCTGGCGCTGACAGACGCCACCACTTTGTTTCAGATCGGGCCGAACTTCCTGGTCACAGCCGGCCTGGTGGCGGGTGTGGTCTGGGCCGTGCGCCGCCGCCGGCGGCGCTGGCTGATCCTCTCGTTCGGCGCGGTCTTCGTGCTGTACGTGGCGTCGGTGTCGAAGATCGCGGTCCTGGAACCGCTCACCGGGCTGTTCTACTCCGATCGGACGCGGCTGGGGCCGTTGCTCGCGGTGGCGGGGATCCCGCTGATCCTTTGGGGACTGGATTGGGTCCAAAGGGTTTGGCGGGTGGGCAAGAAGGGCGACACGGGCGCTGCGGGCACGAAGGGCGCTGCGGCCGCTGCGGGCGCTGCGGCCGCCGCGCCTATCCGGGCTCGTGCCCCCGGACGCGGGCGTGCCTGGATCGCCGCGGTCGCGGTGGTCGGCCTGTTGAACGCTCTCGTCTTGACCGCGGTGCGGCCGTTCCGGATGCGGGCGGTCTACTTCGCCGCCGAGCCCGGCTCGACAGCCGCTGAACAGGGATTCTTCGACGCCGCCGAATACGCCATGATCCAGCGCCTCGCTGAGGAACTCGAGCCGGGCGCCCTGGTGCTGGGCGACCCGGCCAACGGTTCGGCGTTCCTCTACTCGGTGATCGGCCAGCCCGTGGTGTTCCCGCATCTCACCGGGTCATGGGACCAGCCCAGGCGCTACCTGCGGGAACACTTCGGCGACTTGGGCCGCGATCCCGCGGTCTGCGCCGCGTTGGACCAGCTCGGCGTCCGCTATGTCTACCTTGACTCCCGCACCTTCCGCGACGACGACCAGTTCGCGCAAATGACCGAGGGCCTCGAACTCGCGGGCAACTTGGAATTAGTCGACGCGGGCGGGTCGGCCGCGGTCTACGAGATCACCGCGTGTGGCCGAGTGGCGCCCGGGGGCGTTTGACCGCCAACAGCAGCCCATCGCCCGCCGCGCTCATCGCGACCGTCAGGTCGCCGCGCCGCCGCAGCTCCTTGCCGACCTCTCGCACAGTGACTGTCACCGGGTCGCGCCGAGCCGGGTCCGGCACGCGGCCGTCGGCCAGCGCGCCGATCACCGCCAGCACCCCGCCGGGTTTGAGCAGGCGTATCGCGTCCGCCAGGCGGTTCATGTAATCGAGTTTGCTCCCGCCGAGCAGCACCAAGTCGTAAGCCTCGTCCGCGAGTCGTGGCAGCACCTCGGCCGGACGGGAGTTGATCAGCCGCACCTGGCTGAGCGGAATCCCCGCCTCCCGCAGCGCCTCCCGCGCCGCGTGCTGGTGCTCCGCCTCCATGTCGACGGAGGTGACGATCGCGCCGGGCGGCATCGCGCTCAGCAGATGCACGATGCCGACCCCTGCGCTCGTGCCGATCTCCACCGCGCTTGCCGCCTTGAGCGACGCGGCGATCACTTCCAGCAGAGCTCCCGTGGCGGGAGAAAGGGCGGGAACGCCGAGTTCCCGTGCCCTGGACCGCGCGTGGGCCAACGCGTCCGGCTCAGGTAGGAAGTCCTCCGCGAACACCCAGTTGGCCACATAGTCGACGCTGCCTGCCATGCCACGATGTTACTGGACCACTCGTCCCGCGGGCGGGTTTCAAGCGCTAGGACTATCCATTTGGGTGACCATGTGGGGGCGGTCGGGGGGACTTGACAGGGACGGTGGCGGGCGCGTGTCGGGGATCGGCCAAATGGAGCCGTGTCCGTCGTGTTTGGTGGATTGCCGACGCTCGCGGCCGCCCCGACCGCGGCCGGGGGAGTGGCGTCCGCCCTCGCCCCGGCGCCCACAGGCGCCGCGAGCACCACCGGTCCAACGGGCGAACCGCGCCGACGGAAAGTGTGAGATTCCTCACATCGGGACCATTTTGGAGGACTTCGGGCCACCCGAGAAGGTAGCTTGGGTGAAAGCGCGGTGGTCCAACGTGGCCTCCCCGCCGAGGAAGAGCCCCCAACCCCCGATGGGAAGCCCGGATGACCAACCTGACAATCAGGCCCGCCGCGAGCTCCGCCGCCGTCGCAGATCCTCCCATCACCGCGGGCGACGCCGTCCCCCCCACCCCACCCGTCCCGCCCGCCCCACGCGCGTCGGCCACGCCGCCAGTCCCGCCCGCCGCCGACCCAGTGGTTTACGATCCCACGGCGGCTAGCTGGTCCGAGATCGCGGAGCGGCACTACGACCACGTCTACCGGGTCGCCTACCGGTTGACCGGCAACCGGGCCGACGCCGAGGACTTGGCCCAGGAGACGTTCTGCCGGGTCTTCCTCCACGTCGACGCCTATCGTCCTGGCGGCAGCTTCGAGGCCTGGCTGGCCCGCATCGCCACGAACCTGTTCCTCGACGCCAAGCGCCGCGAGGCTCGCGTCCGCATGGAGGAGCTGCTCCACGACGACAACCTGGTCGAAGATCCAGGCGGCGGCCCGGAGCGGTTGGTGGAGGCGGTCACCGCGAACGCCGAGATCGCACGCGCCCTGGAGACGCTCAGCCCGCAGCTGCGCCAAGCGCTGGTGATGTGCGATGTCGAGGGGCGCAGCTACCAAGAGATCGCCGATCAGCTCGGGGTGGCGCTAGGCACGATCCGGTCACGCCTGCACCGGGCGCGCGCCCAAGCCCGCGTCGCGGTGGGCGCGTTGACCGCCCCCTAGCAGCAGGTGGCGCCGGCCCGCTAAGGAACGTGTCCGCGCCGAGCGCCCAGCCGCAGATCCGGGTCCCGGGGAAGAAAAGTCAAGATTCAGTCAAAGCGGGCCCACAATCTTGCCCTCGCTTGGCCTAGAATTCCGACCATGGCGCGTATTCAATTGGCTGAAGACGACTCGGCGATCGCGGACCCGCTGGCCCGGGCGTTGACCCGCGAAGGCTACGACGTGACGGTCTTTGGGACCGGTCAGCAAGTGTTGGACGCCCCAGCGGGCGCGGACCTGGTGATACTCGACCTCGGCCTGCCCGACATGGATGGCCTCGACGTGGCTCGCGCGCTCCGGACGAGGGGCCCGCACCCCCCGATCCTCATCCTCACCGCCCGCGCGGACGAGGTCGACCTCGTGGTGGGCCTCGACGCCGGCGCCGACGACTACGTCACCAAACCGTTCCGCCTCGCGGAGTTGCTCGCCCGCGTCCGCGCCCTGCTGCGTCGCTCCCGTGGGGACGGCGCCGTCGGCGACGAACTCCGTGCGCAGGATGTGCGCCTCGACCTGGCCGCGCACCGCACCTTCCACGCGGGCCGCGAGTTGCATCTCACCGCCAAAGAGTTCGACCTCCTGGCCGCGTTGGTGCGGGACGCCGGCTCCGTGGTCAGCCGAGAGGACCTGATGCGCGAGGTGTGGGGCTCCGACCCGTCCGGCTCCACCAAGACCCTAGACATGCACGTCTCGTGGCTGCGCCGCAAATTGGGGGACGATGCCGCCGCGCCGCGTTACATCTCAACCGTGCGCGGCATGGGCTTCCGGTTCGAGACCGCAAGCTGACCGCTGGTGCGCCGGCGACTGATGGTCGCCACCACTTGGGCGGTGGCGGTGGCCGTCATCCTGTTGGGCTTGCCGCTTGGCTTCTTCGCGAGCGAGCTGGCGACCTCGGACGCCAGGGCGGAGGTGCAGCGCCGCGCCGATTCGTTGGCGTCGATGCTCGACAGCCACCAGTCGGCGGGTCTGGCGGTGAGCCAGAGTCTGGTCGAGGGCTTCCTGTCTCAGACCGAGGAACAGCTCCCTGTCCGTATCGAGGTCGACCTGGCGGACGGGACCGAGATCGTGGCCGGCGAGGATGTCGCGGGACCGGTGGTCGTGATCGAGGCTTCGCCACTGACTGCGACCACGGTCCGCTTACACGTGTCGCGCTGGTCGCTGCAGGTGCGCGCGGGGCCGGCGGTCGGCATCGTGCTGCTGTTGTGTGCTGTGGCGATGGGAGCGGGGATGGCGTTCGCGGCTCGGCAGGCGCGGCGCATCTCCGCGCCGCTGGTGTATCTCTCCGCGACGGCGGAACAACTCGGTTCCGGGCAACTGCGGATCGAGGCGAGGCGCGCCGGCATCGAAGAGATCGACCTGGTGGCGGAGGAACTAGCGCGGTCCGGGGACCGGATGGCGAAGCGGCTCGCGACCGAGCGGCAGTTCGCGGCCGACGCGTCGCACCAGTTGCGGACGCCGTTGACCGCGCTGTCGATGCGGCTTGAGGAGATCGACTACCTGTCGACGCAAAGCGAGGTGCGCGAGGAGGCGCGGGTGGCGTTGGAGCAAATCGAGCGGCTTTCGATCACGATCGACGAGTTGCTTGGGCGCACCAAGTCCGGTGGGACGGGGACACCGCGGCGGTTGCTGCGGCTCTCGGAGATCTTCAGCCAGCAGCAGGAGGAATGGCAGCCGGTCTTCGCGGATGCGGGGCGCACGCTTGTGACCAGCGTCGACGAATCGCTCTGCGTGTATGCGAGCCCCGGGTCGCTGACGCAGGTGATCGCGACTCTGCTGGAGAACTCCGTGGCTCACGGCGACGGCTTGACCACGCTGCGCGGCCGGGAGGCGCAGGGCGGTGTGGCCGTCGAGGTGTCCGACGAGGGGCCAGGTGTGAGCGAGGAGCTGGCGCCGAAGATCTTCGACCGGGAGTTCTCGACAGGCGGGTCGACCGGCTTGGGGTTGGCGCTGGCTCGCGATCTGATAGCTGCGGAAGGGGGGCGGCTCGAGCTGTCGCAGCGCCGGCCGCCGGTTTTCACGG
>JAITLE010000138.1 GCA_031278075.1 Bifidobacteriaceae bacterium
TCCCCCGGCGCTGAAGCATCACCAGCGCCATGTTGCTCACACCCAGCTGGGCGGCCTGCCGGGCGGTCACGTAGCCATGCTGGGCCGCCGCGACTTCCCACAGTGCGTCACGCGCCAACTGAACCTCGGTCATGCCATAACTATAACGCAACCGTTAGGCTTTTGGCGGTGACGGTGCGGTCGGTTGCTGCTCACCCATGGCCACCGACGCCCTCCCGCTCCAGCGCCTTCTCGGCGCGCGGCTCTTCGCCGTAGGCGACGGCTGTAGCGGGTGCGACAGTGGGCACCTGCTCCCACCAGCCGATCTGCTCCCGGGTTCAGGTCCTCGTGGCGCAGCGCCCACCGCAACGCGATCATGGCAAAATGATGGCCATGCTGCCTGACGCCGCAGAGCCCGCTGCGCTGCGCTGCGCCGCCGTTGGTGGCAGCCGACTCCCGCTTATGCGGCCCGGACGGGGTCAACGTCGCTGGGCGCGTATCTGATCTCCGCGACCTCCAGCCACTACGACTGGGCAATGAAGAAGCTGCGCAAAGCCAAACGCGCCTTCGCCGCCTGACATCGGACGCGATCCCCGGGTCCGAGCCCAGGCACGTTTGCTGACGCGGCCCTTCACGGGGCCGGCTGATAGCCTGCCTGGTATCACCACCACGTTCGAGAGAGCGTGGCCTGACGGCCCTCCGCAGCGGGGGGCCGTTTCTCATGCGACCGCTATCCGGCCCGGCCGCGCCGACCCGGGGGGAGGAGGCTGCGGGCTCTGGCTTTGGCGACCCAGCCTTGGGCTGTGCTCAACGCGACACCGCTGATCTGCGCCATTGTCGCGGTCGGGTTGCGGTCGCCTTTCGCGGCCAAGCGGCCGTGCTGCAGGGCGACCAGCTCGTAGAAGTCCGGGACGCGCTTCGGGTCGCCCAGGGGTGATAGGAGGTCGCGTTCGCGGACTTTGTGGCCGCTCGGCAGCGTGATTCTCCCGCCGGATGCCGAGCCTTCCCGTTTCATCGCGAACAGGCGCTTATTGATCGCGGCCTCGATCCGGGCGGTGGGCAGTTGGCGCAGCAATTGGCTGGTGATCGGGTCGCCGGGACGCCACGGCAGGTAGACAACCCCGGTGATGCGGACCTCCTCCGGCACGGCGTGGGTCTGGCGCTGCAACCGGATCAGGACGCGCGTGTGGCTGGGCTCATGCTCGACGTAACGCCACCGGCCGTCGGCGGTCTCCTTCTGCTTCGACTCCGTCAGAGCGGCCCGGCCCGCGTCCGTGGCGGGTTGGTCGTCGTAGCCCAGGACCCGGTCGATTTCGACGCTCGCGTCGTCCGCCCGCTCGCCGGGGAAGCGCTGCGGCATGTGCCAGCCGGGAGGCAGGTCTGATGGCGCGAGAAGGCCGTCGTAGGTCTGGTCGCCGGGCACGCGCGGGGCCGTGGTCACGACTCCAGTGTACCCGAAAACCAAACGCTCGCCGGTACTTGCGAATACGCGCGTTATGTGGTTTGATTGCGCGTACTCGCCATAACACGAGGAGGACTGGTGATCAAGAAACCCGAGGCCGCCCCCGCCGGCCGACTGCTGCGCACCGAGGCGGTAGCCCGCTGGCTGTCTGTGTCCAAGTCCACGCTGGTGCGCTCGCGGCAGTCCGGCAAAGGCCCGCAGGTGTGCTGGCTGGCGGACGGCCTGCCCCGCTACCGGGCCGACGACGTGGAGCGGTGGCTCGCCGCCCGCTCGGGTGGCCCTTTGGCCCTTTGGCCGCCGCCCCGGAAAGGAGCGGGCGTGCCGGCCAAGCGCGGTGACAAGTGGGAGGGGCGGCTCAAGTTGTCCGGGCGGGTCGTCAAGACCCGCCGCTTCGACGCCAAGCGCGCCGCCTCCTTGTGGGAGCGCCGCCAACGCGCCGCCAACGGGCCGCGTTCGACGAGCACGGCTACGACCCCCGCCTCGGCAAGGTGCCGGTCGAAGACCTCCTCGCCGCCTGGCTGGAGCAGCGCGAGGGCAAGGTCACCCAAGCCACGCTCGACACCGACCGCTACCTCCACCACCTCGGCGACTACGCCGACCGCACCGCCCTCCAACTTCTCAACGCCAACACAGCAACACCGCAGCAAGCGAAGAAGCCCACCAGTGAGCGCCCCAGCACCAGAAAACTCGCTCCCATCAGCGCATTCGGCCAAGGACCAGCACCAGCCAGCGGACCAGGACGCAGCCTTTCCCGGTGAACCACGCCAAACAGCGCGGCCGCCCTCGGGGACGATGCCGTCCGCCACGGCAAGAGACCCACCGCCACCAGCGGTTTCACGTCGGCGCGCGACGCCAGACGCGGGGGCCCACAAGCGCGAGGGTCAGCCCCGGACGCCGAGGCAGAAGGGGTGATTCCGGGGTGATTCCCAGCCCCGCAGAAACCAAACAAGCGGTGCCGCCCAACAGTAAAACCGCTGGTCACCACCGCTTTTTCTGGCGGTCGGGGTGGCGGGATTTGAACCCACGACCTCTTCGCTGGGCCGGGCCGGTTCCGGATGGCTCCGGGCCGTGCCGGTTGGCGGCGGTTCCTTCGGTTGTCTAGGGAAGACGGCATCTTC
>JAITLE010000156.1 GCA_031278075.1 Bifidobacteriaceae bacterium
AACGCCTCGGGCGGGAACGGGATGTGGTTGAAGAAGCCGATCCGCACATCCGGCCTGAGATCGCGGATCATCGCGGGCGCCAGTTGCAGCTGGTAATCATGGACCCAAACTGTGCCGCCCGGGGCGACCGCGTCGGCGGCGCGCCGTGCGAATCTCTGGTTGACTTCGCGGTAGCACTCGTGCCATTCACGGTGGTATTCGGGCGCCTCTATCACATCGTGGTACAAAGGCCAAAGGGTCGCGTTGGAGAAGCCCTCGTAGTAATAGGCCAACTCCTTCGCGGTCAGCTCCAGCGGCGCCGCGACCACGCCGTCGACTTCGACCGGCTCGAATGACAGATCCGGCGCCCCCGGCCAGCCGACCCATGTCCCGCCGCTCGAGCGGAGCACGGGGTCCAGCGCGGCCACCAGTCCGCCCGGCGACCGGCCGTAGGTCAGTTCGCCGTCGGGCCCTCGGGACACATCGATGGGCAGCCGGTTGGACACCACCACCAAGTCTGATTGGCGCAATGTCACGCGACGGCTCCTCGGTTCGGTTGGGCGCCCCCGCCGGACGCGCCACGGCGCAGCTCCTAATGGAGCGGCATTCAAACGGTCATGATAGTGCAAAGACGCGGGCGTTGACGGCCGATGCCGACCGCCGCGGCTGGGTGGACGGCATCGGCCGCCAAGAGCTTCGCGCGCACCCGCTTGCGCCCGCGCGGCGCTAGGACGTTGGCCGCCGCCCGTTCGTCATTTAGGGTTTGGTAGCAAGCCGATGAAGGGATTCCCATGAGCTATGACGATTCGCAAGTCCGCCACGCGAACTCGGCCGCGCCACCGCCTAGAACCTGGCCATGGGCTATCGCCCTGGCTCTGGTCCTCAGCGGAGCGGCCGTCGCGGCCTATGCCTACCTTGACCTCGACCCTGAAGAACCCCAAGTGCTCCCAACCGTGACGGTGACCGTCACCTTGCCCCCGCCGACGCCGAAGATCTCGGCCTCGCCCAAAGATCCCGGCACCGACCTGTTCAACGCGATCCCGTCGGTGGTCGGCGCATACGCGTACGTGGGCGTGGCGCCGAACCCCACATTCGAGGACGCGAACGCCTACGACTCTTTCACCTTGACCTATTCCGACGGCGACAACGAGATCACGCTGCTGGCGGGCCAGTGGCGCACCGAGGCGGCCGCCACCGACGCGTTCAACCAGATGAACGGCCCGGCCGGCTGGCCCGGCGCCAACCCTGACATGAACGCCACCGTCTGTCCCACCCGGCCCGAGGGCGAACCTGACACCGCCGCGATGTGGCGCAACCTCACGGCCATCTTCGCGGTGGAGGCGCCAAATGGGGGAGCGGCGGAGTTCTACTGCCGCATGCCGATGTGACCTCCGCCGAGTCGCGCGCGGGCGTGCCATCAGGCGCGCCGCCCGAAGCGCCGCCCGAAGCGCCGCCTGCGGTGACGATCCGCGGCCTGAGAGTCGTCAGGGGCCGGCGGCTCGTCATCCCCGAGCTCGACCTCGACATCCCGCGCGGCGCGGTGGTGGGGCTGCTCGGACCGTCCGGCGGCGGCAAGACGACGCTGTTGCGCGCCATCGTCGGCGTGCAAATCGTGGCGGCCGGGGAGGTGACGGTCCTGGGGCTGCCGGCGGGGCGCCCCGAGCTGCGGCGGCGGGTCGGCTACATGACGCAGACGCCGTCGGTCTACGGGGATCTGACGGTCGCAGAGAACCTCGAGTACTTCGCGGCGATCGCGGGGGCGGACGCCCGCCGTGTCGCGGAAGTGGTCGAACAGGTCGATCTGGCGGACCACGCCCGCGACAGGGTGGTGAACCTGTCCGGCGGCCAGCGCTCCCGGGTCTCGCTGGCGGTGGCGTTGCTGCCCCGACCCGATTTGTTGGTGCTCGACGAGCCGACCGTCGGCCTCGACCCCATCTTGCGCCAGTCGCTGTGGGGGCTGTTCCGGCAGCTCGCCGCGGGCGGGGCCACGTTGTTGATCTCGTCGCACGTCATGGACGAGGCCACGCGGTGCGACCGCCTGCTCCTCCTCAGCCAGGGCCGCGTCTTGGCGGACGCCACACCCGCCCAGCTGCTCGAGCGGACCGGCGCGGCGAACGTCGAGGACGCCTTCCTCGCGCTGGAGACCGGACTGGGGGATGCACGATGACGTGCGAGCGCACGTTCGCGACCGCCCGGCGCATTCTGCGCCAGCTACGACATGACCGCCGGTCGATCGGGTTGATCATGGCTGTGCCCTGTGTCTTTCTGGGGCTGCTGGCGTGGATCTTCCAAGACAGGCCAGCGGTCATTGACGGCTTCGGCCCGCTGGGTTTGGCGTTGTTCCCAGCGTTGGTGATGTTCTTGGTGACATCCGTCACAACCCTGCGCGAGCGAACCAGCGGCACGTTGGAGCGGCTGATGACCACACCGATCGGCAAGGGCGACTTCTTGTTCGGCTACGCGCTCGCCTTCGCCTTGGTGGCGGCGCTGCAGGCGATTGTGCTGACCGCGTGGGCGCATTGGGTCTGCGGGATGGACGTGGCCGGCTCCTTGGCGGGCCTTGGCGGCGTGGCCGTGCTAGACGCGGTGTTGGGCTGCTCGCTGGGCCTGACGGCATCGTCCCTCGCGCGAACCGAGTTCCAAGCGGTGCAAATGATGCCGGTGATCCTGGTGCCGCAGTTGCTGCTGTGCGGTCTGGTGACGCCGCGCGGGAACATGCCGACTGTGCTGGAGCGGGTCTCTGACGTGCTGCCGTTGAGCTACGCGGTCGAGGCGACGAGCGACATCGCCAGTGGGGCGCCCTGGTCGCAGGCGTGGCCGGACATGGCCCTGACCGCGGCGTTCACGGTTGTGGTGTTGGGGCTGGGCGTGCTGACCCTGCGTCGGCGCACCGCTTAGCCTCGATCCACCGATCCTCGCCTACTGCGCCGCTCGCCAGCTAGGCACGCTGGCCGCCTCCGGCCAGCCGGGCAGGCCACCGGGTAGCCATCGCCGACCAGGGACACCCATCGCACCCGTCTAGTGCTTCCCTGTGGCGATCATCGGCGGATCCAGGCTTAGGCAAGTGGCAGGAGTTGGGTGTTGTGTCCACGTTGATGATTTCCTGTGCCCATTCAACCGCCGTCCGGGGAGACGTGGTCCGGTGGCCGTCGGCGACGTCAGCGGTAGGAGCTGGGTCGAGCCGGTGAGCGGACCTGTGGCCGGGCCGGTGGCAGGACTGGTGGTCTGGTCGGCGGTTGGGCTGGTGGTTGGGCTGGTGGTTGGGCTGGTGGTTGGGCTGGTCGGGTGGCCCAGCCCACCGCTGTCACGCCGTGACAAGCGAAGAATGGCGACTTTTGTGTCCCCGAAGCCGAGTTTTGGCGACTTTTGTGCCTGCCCGACAC
>JAITLE010000071.1 GCA_031278075.1 Bifidobacteriaceae bacterium
ACCACCACCTGTTCGGCCTCCCAGACCTAGGCTTGGCCTAACCTGAAGGCGAACCGTCTGCGCAGGTCGGCGTGCTGCGTCCAGCGTTATCTCCAAGCACGCTTTGCCCCGTCACGGCGACGGCGCAGGAGGCTGGGAAGCTAACGTGAAAGTGAACTGTCTGCGCAGGTCAGGGCGTTGCGCGCAACGTTATGTCCGGTCCTACTTTCCCCCATCACGGCGACGGCACAGGCGGCCGGGAAGCTCACCCGAATCCGCGCCCGTCCAGACGTTCAAGATGACCCTCACCCCGACCAACGAGCCCATCCAGACCCGCTCGCATGACGGCTACGAGTGGCGCTACGTCCTGCGTGGGCGTGCCCGCGTCATCCTCGGCGACCGCGAGCTCGTCATCGAGGCAGGCCAGGCCGCCGAATTCGACACCCGCCTCCCGCACGGAGTCGCCGCACTCGGCGGCGAACCCGTCGAGATCCTCGCCATCTTCAACCGCAGCGGAGAACGCATCCACCTACCCGAATTCGGAAAGCCCGACCCGCCCACGGCACGCTGAGCAACACCCGCAAGCACACGAAGCGCCCAAGCCCGGCAGCCCGATAGTGAAACGAACCGTCAGCAGCTATGATTACCTGTAGACGTTTCATGCCGAAGATTGGGAGGTGATCTGAATGGCTGCGCTGACGCCCGGTACCGCCGACCGCGAGGGCCTATCCCGCAGCGGCCTGTACCGTGCCGCGCGCGAGGGCCGCTACGAGCGGATTGCCCGCGGCATCTACCTGCCCGCGGACGCACCCGCGGCCGACTGGGGCTGGCTTGAGGCGGCGACCCGCCGGCCCGAGGCGACGATCTGCCTGACCTCCGCCCTGGCACACCACGACCTGACCGATGCGATCCCGACCGCCCTGGACATCGCGATCCCGCGGGGTGCCCGGATCCCGGCCACCGAATCCGCGATCGCCTGGCACTCTTTCGACCGCGCCACCTTCGAACTCGGCCGGGAGGAGGTCCTGATTCCCGGCAGTGATCTCACGATCGGCTTGTACTCCCCGGAACGGTCGATCGCTGACGCTTTCCGGCTCCGCGGCGAGCTCGGCTACGAGCTCGCCCGCGATGCTCTCAAGGAGTGGCTGCGTCGCGGCGAGAAGCCGACGCGGCTGATCGAGAT
The DNA here is from genome assembly GCA_031278075.1 of Bifidobacteriaceae bacterium. Classification (GTDB taxonomy): domain Bacteria; phylum Actinomycetota; class Actinomycetes; order Actinomycetales; family WQXJ01; genus JAIRTF01. The sequence continues at coordinate 1,163 of JAITLE010000071.1, forward strand.
CGCCACGCGGCTCCCGCGCGCGAAGACCCCGATCCTCCACGCACTGGACGCCCTGTCATGAGCGACGGCGAGGAGACCTACCGCCGCATCCAGGCGGCGGCACGCTCGGTCGGGGACAAGACCGGCGTGCCGGCGCCGACGCAGGAGTACCTCACCCGGCACCTGCTCGAGTCGTTCCTGGACCGGCTGACCCGCACCGTGCACGCCGACGACTTCGTCCTCAAAGGCGGCATCCTGCTCGCCGCCTACGGCGTGCGCCGCCCCACCAAGGACGCCGACGCGAACGCCATCCACTCGGACGCCACCGCCGAACACCTCGCCGAGGTCGTCCGCGACATCGCAGCCGTCGACGCCGGCGACGGAGTCGTATTCGACACCGCCACGATCACCGTCCAGGAGATCCGCGAGCAGGCGGACTATCCGGGCCTCCGCCTCCGCGTGAAGGCCAGCATCGGACCGTGGACCGGCACCGCGGCATGGGACGTGTCCACGGGCGATCCGATCATCCCCGCACCGCGACGGGTGCGCATCGACCGGGTCCTCGGCGAACCGATCGAGCTGCTCGGCTACGCGCCGGAGACCACGATCGCCGAGAAGGGCGTGACCATCCTCGAACGCGGCGTCACCAGCACCCGCTGGCGCGACTACGTCGACATCGTCCAGCTCGCCCGCCAAGGCATCGACACCACCGAACTGCTGCGCTCCGCGCGAGCCGTCGCCCGCTACCGCGGCGTCGTGCTGGAGCCGGTCGCCCCGCACCTGGCCGGCTACGGCGAGGTCGGGCAAGCCAAGTGGGCCGCATGGCGCCGCAAGGAGAAGCTCGAGGCCATCAGCGAGGAGAACCTGGACGATCAGGCCGCGCTCGTCGCGTCGTACCTCGACCCGATCTTCGCCCTCGGCCCCGCCTGAGACCCCCCGCCGGAGGCGGCCGGCGAGCCGACTGCCAGGTCCGCCGGACGACATGCTTGCGACGGATTCGGGCAGCTTCCGTTCCCGAAGTGGATCGGCCCGTCACCCGGCGGATCCTTGCCGACTTGACAGGTCACTCCCAGATAGGTGAAGATGAGCGTATTAAGAGACTGATAATCGTTCTCAATAACGCGAGGTCACAGGGACTGCATACGGAAGCGAGGTGAAGAGATGTCGAAGCAAGGACGCCGCGAGCAGGCTCTTCCACCCCATGCACCGCAACGCCAGGCCGCCCGCACCGCCGACCACCCGCAGGCAAGCGTAGCTCTCGCCCACCGTCACGGACGCGGACACCTCGCGGCCCACGGCGACCTACGCTGTGGCTGCGGCCCCGATGTCCTCGGCACCGAGAACCATGTCGCCGACCTCGCAGCGTCCCCGGGAGGGACCTGGGTGCCGCGCCGACGTCAGCTGGCGGGCTTCGTGCTGACTCACTTCATCTACTCCGACCGAATGCTCAAGTCCGCTCGCTAGTCGAACGATCTGCCCTCCCGCGTGAGCAGGGACGTTGCACGGCTACCGGCGCGGTCGAGACGCGGCGCCATGCCCGGGCGGATTCCGTTCGGCTCTGGCGCGCAGGGCTCACCCTGTGTCGCCGCCACTGCTTAACCACGGTCGATACGAAATGGAGAAACATCATGACCGCAGCAGTTCAGGAGC
>JAITLE010000102.1 GCA_031278075.1 Bifidobacteriaceae bacterium
CCGGGCGCGAATACTACCGGCCGTCCGATCGGGGCTTCGAGCGCCGCATTCAGGAACGCCTGCGACAGATCAAACCCATCCTGCACGGCGACGCGGCCACCGAGACCGCTTGAACACCAGCCCCGGCGGGACCACCTTCCAGATCGGCCCGAAAACTCCAGCGAGCGGGGACGCGCACGCCCCGTCGCTGGAGCCGCCTGCCAGATCCGTTCACGGCGGCCGCATGGCTAACCGCTGGTCGGATGCGACCTGGGGATGTCGGGTACGGTGGACCAATGCGCGCCCAGTCGAGTTGCGTGATCCGACGCGTTCGCGTGGCAACGCCCCAGCGCGGCGATCGGTCAGGCTCGGGCGCGCGACGGGAGCGGGAACGCGAGATGGCGAGCGGGCTGACACCGGTCGGCATCGGACTGTTCCGTGGTGGACGTTGACCGCGGCCGGGCGATCCGTGTGCGGTTCGCCTGGGTTGCGACGGGCGCCCCGCCGGGTGCGGCGACGGCTTTGGCGCACGGCATCGTCGAATCTGAGGCGCGTGCCCACGGGCGATGCGGCGCAGACGCGCCTTTGGGCTGGGTGAGGAGTCCGCTCGGCAAGCCGTCGCTCTTGTCCGCGCCGGACTGCCACTTCTCGATCTCGCACTCAGGACAGCTGGTGGCAGTCGCGTTCGCGGCCGTCCCCGTGGGCTTGGACGTCGAACTCGCGGGCCGGCGCGGAGCGGTCCGCGCCCGCGTCTGGCGCCGTTTCGCGGCGGACGAGCAGGCGCACATCACCGGATCACCAGCGGGAGCTGCCGACACTCCGCCGAAGGGTGGCCGCGCAAGCTGGCCGGTCGGCGTCGAGCGTCGACTGCTGGAGGTGTGGACCAAGAAGGAGGCGTACTTGAAATGGCTCGGCGCCGGCGTGAGCGGCGACCTCGCCGCCTTCTCGGCGCTGGACCCCGCCGCGCTCGGAGTTGACTTCTGGCCGGTGGGCTCTTGGACGGCCCATGGCTTCATCGGGCACGTTTGCGCTGGTCAAGGGCTTGCGGGAGAGGTCGTGTCGACGTGGCTGGACCCCGGCGCGAGCGCCCTGGACCACGCTGCGAGCGGACATGACCGCTCAGGCTAAATGACAACCTCCCGCATGAATGTGGGAGACTTTGGAACCGTGTTCACAGGCGCGGGGACTGTCATCAATGTGGGCGCGGTTCTCGCTGGCGCCGGGATCGGGCTGGCGCTGGGCCAGAAGTTCCCCGAACGCACCCGCACATTGCTGACCCAATGCCTGGGATTGTTCACTGTGGTGCTGGGCGCCACCTCGATCGCTGAAGGCCTCAGCGACGCGTTGGCGGCCGAAGTGGGCCCGCAGGCGCCCTTGTTGATTGTGCTGGGCGCCGTGTTGCTGGGAGCGATCCTGGGTTCGCTGGCCGGGCTGGAGGACCGGTTAGAGGCGGGCGCCGAGTGGCTCCGGCGGAAGGTGGCGCGAGGCGCGGAGCCGAGCCGTTTCGTCGGTGCCGTGGTGACAGCCACTCTGGTCTTCTGCGTCGGCCCGCTGTCAATTCTGGGATCAATTTCCGACGGGTTAGGCCGGGGCGTGGAGCAGCTCCTGGTCAAATCGGTGCTTGATGGTTTCGCGAGCATCGCGTTCGCCTCGACGCTCGGCTTGGGCGTCTTGTTCTCGGTCTTTCCGCTGGCCGTCTATCAGGGATTGTTGACTCTGCTTGGGCTGAGTTTGGGAGAATTCTTGAGCGCGGGCCAGGTCGACGCGCTGGGCGCGACCGGCGGGATCATCCTGCTGGCGCTGGGGCTCAGGTTGGCGGGGGTCGTGAGAATCGCCGTGGGCGACCTGTTGCCCGGTTTGGTGTTCGCGCCGACCCTGGTGTGGATCGTCGCCTTGGCGCGCTAGATTCGCGCCGCCCCGCCCCGTGCCGCGCCGCGGGCCGCGTCTTGACCATCAACCCGCACCGGGGATGTTTCCGCAGGTCAGGGGCTTGCGCTGGTTCTGGCCGCCTGAACCCCGATCCGGGCGGGCGTCACCATTCCTACACTTCTCCCGCCAGAGACGAGAAGTGTAGAGTTCCGCGACCCACGCCCCGGCCCGCGCCGTCACCGCGAACCCGCCCGGGGGACGTCTCCGCAGGTCAGAGGCTTGCGCTGGTTCTGGCCACGTGAACCCCCATCCGGGTGGGTGTCACCATTCCTACACTTCTCCCGCCAGGAACGAGAAGTGTAGAGTTCCGCGACCCACGCCCCGGCCCGCGTGTTGACCGCATCCCCGCCAGGGCGTGTTCCCGCAGGTCAGAGACCTGTGACGGGCCCGGGCTGGTGGACCCCGACGCGGGTGGGTGTCACCATTCCTACACTTCTCCCGCCAGAGACGAGAAGTGTAGAGTTCCGCGACCCACGCCCCGGCCCGCGCCGTCACCGTGAACCTGCCCGGGATTCGTTTCCGCAGGTCAGAGCCCTGCGGCGGTTCTGGCCCCCTGAACCCCGATCCGGGCGGGTGTCACCATTCCTACACTTCTCCCGCCAGAACCGAGAAGTGTA
>JAITLE010000180.1 GCA_031278075.1 Bifidobacteriaceae bacterium
CTGGCGACCTGCTTCGCGGGGCCCGTCCACACCTGGTCGAACTTGTAATCATCGAGGAAGAAATGGACAGTCGCCGCCCGGCGCTTCTTGGACAGCTCTATCCTGTGGGTCTTGTCGAAGCCCAGCAGATCAAGACGCGGGGGCGCGCCTTTTAGCGCGCCCTTTTAGCGTGGCTCGTTTGGGAGCCTACGCTAATAGGCGCTGAGCAGGCAGTTCATGCGGCGCATGGGTGCTGCGGCAACCGTTGTCGGGGGTGTTTGGTGGTCGGCGCGCTGAAAGGCCGCTCACCTCGGCCCGGGCGTCCAGAGCGGTTGGGCGCGGGTGCCGGCGTTGCGGACCGCCCCGGCCCGCCCGGGCGTAGTCCTGGTGGGCGATGGCGTTGTGCACAGCCTCGAGCACGATCCGCTCGTCGTACTGATCCACCTCGACCGGCAACAACGTCCCCGGCCGGACCAGCCGCAAAGACACGTTCCGCAGCCGCTTCCACAACTGTGTGGTCGTCAACACGAACGGCGGCCCGAAATGCTCATACGCGCGGCTCGGGCTCGTCAGGCTCCACGTCAACTGGGCCGGATGCGGGCCGAGGTGCCACGCCGACTCGGCCTGCCCGCCAACAACAACCCCGCCCGGGTCACCCGGCCCTGATGGGTCAGCCGCGCCCGGTCCGTCTTGAAATCCTGGCCGGCCTGTTTGAACTCGACCACCTCGTTCTCCCAGGACGCGATCAGCCCAGCCAGCAACTCTGACGCAGCCCGATCAGCCACCATGCACCGCCTCCCCGCGCCCCACCGCCGTAGCGCGCCCCACGATTCTACGGCGGCGTCCGTGCGCCCGCTCCGATGACCTGCCCGCTCTCCGAGCAAGGCTCCTACGGCGCGGCGAGTGCGCCGCGAACAGCTGAGATTGCAGGATCTTGCCAGGAGATCTGTCACGAGCTTGATTTAGGTCGCACTTCGCGCGGGTTGAGGACCCCAACTGCGGCCAAGAACGCGGATCGCGGCGCAATTCGTGTCACGAGCTTGATCGGGCCTCGGGGTTTCACGGCTGGTTGGGACGCCGGGCGGGTCGGGGTCAGCCGTCTGGAGCCAACCACTCGACGCCGATCTCGAAGAAGGGCTCGGCCCAGCCCGGGATGTCCACGCCGTGGCTTTCTAGCTGGTACAACAGGCCGCTGCGGCCGTCGGGGCCCGGCGCGGCGCCCGCCGCGACCACCGTCCGCAGCAAGTCTTTCATGCCCAGATCGGCACCCACGGAGCCAGACACGGCCGGCCCGACCAGGGACAGCGCCAGGCCGATCGTGGCAACGACCCGACGCGCCTTGCCGACTAGGGCGACGATGCAGAAGACCAGTGCCACAAGTGGGACCACCGAGACGATCAACAGGCCGGTCAGCCACCATTTGGCGGTCGAGAACGGCGAGGCGTCCAGTTGGATGGTGGCCAGCATCCCCCAGTTGCCAAGACCGATTCCGGCCGTGGCGATCGCGGCCAGCACCAGTCCGGTCCAAGCCGCCCAGGTGCGCTTGCGCTTCGCGTCGGACGCCCGGCCGGGCGCGGGACTGGGCACCGCAGGCGGCGGGCTGAGCATCGCGGCGGGCGCGGCGGCCGGCGGTTGGGCGTAGGTAGGGGCATACGCGGGCGAAGCGGTGGCGTGCGCGGGCGTCGGCTGGTAGGCGGATGACGGCGCATAGGTCGGCTGCGGAGGGTAAGTGGGCGTCGGTGGGCCCGTCGGCGGATAGGCGCCCGGCAGCGCGGCCGCCGCTGGCTGGCCGGGCGAGGGGTAGCCGGGCGGCGGGTAGGACGGCGGCTGAGAACTCTCCGGCGGGTAGCCGCCCGCCGGGCCTTCCGGGCCGGGGCGGCCGCTCGCGGCGCGGTACGGTTCTGAAGTAGTCACGACTCACCTCGCTGTCGGCGTTGGCACCTTCCGCCTACTGTAGCCGCAGCATCGGCCAACCGGTCGTTCGGCTTGAGGCCGCGCCAGACACCGCCGCGCAGGCGGCGCGCGACGGAACACTGCGCGACCGGCGAGGTCCGGCCACGCGGCCGGCGGGCCGGAGCGCCTACGCAGGCTCGACGCAGGAGTTGGCCGCGCGGGCGCCGGAGGTGTGAGCCTCGGGGCGGCGGACAGCGCCTGGGGCCGAGTGACCCACGGGCGTACTTCTTCGTGACCTGCCGCCTCGCAGCCATCCCAAACTCCCGTCTCTAAGAGACCCAGGCAACCGCGCACCACCCCGAAACACCCCACGCCACACCGCGCCACACCGCGCCACGCGGACATTCCCAACTGAAGCAAGCACACCCATTCCCGGACCTTCTTGATGAAGCACGACGGAGGCTTGCCGACACCCCTGCGGCGAGCGTACAGTGGTGCGCACCAACCCGGTTCTCCACGTGAGGCCGGGTCTTTTCTTGTCTCATCCCCAAGCGCAACCAGGTTGATCCGGTGAAGGCCAGAGCCCCCGCCCGCGCCCGGGCCTGGCAGATGACAACGGCGGGGGCATCTCGCGGATGATGCGCTCGTTGACGGCGTCGAACCGACCCTCAGCTAGAACGGCCCGATCTGCTTCTAAGCTGAATGGGCGTGGTGCCGCCTCGGGCAGTTCCCCTGCTTCCCGTCGCCCCCTTTGCACGATGCCGCCCACCCGCCCGCGCTCAAACCAGCCGGGCACAGCGCGCCACGCCGCCGGAGTTGGGCGACTACCGCCTCAACAAGACCCTAATCCGAAGGTCAACCGTCCGCCCAGGAACTCCCAGCGGGCCCGATACTGGTTCAAGCTCAACTCGTTCGCGCCCCCGGGTAGTCCGGGTGGTCCGGGTAGGCGCTCTGGGCGTCATCGTCCTCCCAGCCGCTGAACGGGCAGATCTCAAACATGTGTGCTGTGTCAAGCGGCGGCCGGTTTCGACAGAGCGTCCGCCGCGCCACTGCTGGCGCGCCCGCCGCAGCCCTGGGGTCAGGCCAGACGTCTGGGCTCGACGATGGGCACGAGGTCGCGGACTAGTTCAAAGTCCCCGGCGTTGAAGGTGGCGATGCTCGCACCCAGAGCGCGGGCATGGCCCGCCAGCAGCGCGTCGCGCGAGCGCGCGTGAGCCGGCCGACGGCGGTGGATCGCGGCGGCGATCTCGGCGTAACCCTCGGCCGCAACCGTGTCGAAGGGCAGCCAACGCGGCCCGAGGCTGGTCACAAGTCTGAGGTGGGCTGAGCGCCGGGCCTTCTCGGCCGGGTCCGGCGTC
>JAITLE010000061.1 GCA_031278075.1 Bifidobacteriaceae bacterium
CATGTTCGCCGGGGACAACGGCGCGGAGGAGTTCTCGACCTACGCTTCGGGCAAACCGGAGACCATCCAGGTGGCGCGGACCGGGATGTCCGAGGCCTTCGCCGAGGCCTTGATCGGCCGGCACGTCGGCGCCCAGATCATCTTCGGGACTCCCGATTCGTCCGGCTCGATCATCGCCGAATATGTGGTCACCCAATTCATGGCCGTGACGGTGACCGCCGCCCAGACGGTTCCACTCCGGGCCGAAGGTTCCGCCGTCGCGCCCGTCAAGGGTCTGCCGGTGGTGACACTGGCGGCGACCGGCGAACCCGCCGTCGCGCTGCCCGAATCGCAGCCGCCCTCATACCTGGTCGCCCAGCCGCTGATCCGCGGCGGCGGACCCGCGATAGCGCTGGACCAATCGGTGCTCGTCCATTACAGCCTCTGGAATTGGGACGGCGCGGAACTGCTCGACACGACCTGGGCGACGGGCGTCGCCACGACCTGGCGCATGTCGACCGGCAGAACCCTGCAGGGCCTGGTCCAAGGGTTGGTCGGCCAACCGGTCGGCAGCCAGATCCTCCTGGTGATCCCACCGGAGCTGGGCTTCGGGGACTCCGACACCCTGGGCATCCCCGGAGGTTCGACCCTCGTCTACGTCGTGGACGTGCTCTATGCGAGCTGAGCCGAAGCGTCGAGGACGAGGGACCGGGTCGCCGGAACTCGCTCTCGCCGCGGTCGCGATCGCGGCGGCGGTCGCGGTCGGAGTAGTCGTCTGGCAGCTGGCGGACCGCCCTCCCGCACCGAGCGCCACCGCCGCCACCAGCGGATCTGCGGCGCCGAGCGGGGCGGCGCCGACGGCATCGGGCGGCCTGGCTGATGCCGGAGCGGGCAGGCTGGCATGGCGCTTCGACGTCGCGGCCGCGCTGGGCGACTCCTCGGCCTGGGTCGCGTCCCTGGTCGACGCCTCCGCCGACACGTGGCTGGCGTCCGTCAGCGTGGTCGACGCCGCCACCGGCGAGGAGCGCTCCCAGGTGCTGGTGTTGGACGCCACGGCCGGGACGTTGCGGGCGCCCGCGGGCTCGGCCGACCTGCCGGGCCAGGTGGTGTGCGCCAACCGTCTGCTGGACGGCCGGGCGATCTGCCTGGTAGGCGGCGAGATCCGTCGCGTCGACCCGGCGAGCGGGCAGCTCGACGGCGGGGCGTTGGGCGGCGGGATCGTCGGCTCGGCCGTGACGGTGACGGCCGACGGGCTTGTCGTGGTCGGCGGCTTGGCGGCGGATTCGGACCGCCCGGCCGTGGCCGCCGTGACGGCCGATGGCGTGCTCGCGTGGTCCAGCGAGCTGGGCGTGGCGGACTGCTTCGTGGCCGGCGGGGCGCAGTCCGGCCACGTGGTGGAACGCGGTGGCGCGCTGCAAGTCGCTGTCGGAGAGGTCCAAGCCCTGGTGGCGCCCGCGACCGGCCAGGTGCTGGCGGCGTTCTGCGCGCAAATGGCTGTGACGGACGATGGCGCCATCGGCTTGATGGACAGCCAGGGCGTGGCGGGAGCGCTGAGCGGCGCTTACGTCGACGCGGCGGGCGTCACCCGGCCGATCTGCGACTTCGGGCCCGCGCAGGACATCATGGCTGTGCGTTCGGGCGGGGAGGGGCGCTTCGCCGTGGTCGACGAGGCTGAACGCTTGCGTCTGGTGGCGCCTCAGGGCTGCCGATCGGTTTGGGAGCAGGGCGAGCTGTTGGGCCGCGCCGTCTTCCAAGGCCACGACTCGGAGGCGGTCTACTACGCCAAGGTTGGCGCCTTGACGGCGGTGGCGTTGGAATCCGGGACGGAGCGTTGGACGGCGCCGGTGACGGGCGGGGCGAGCTTCCGGGCGGCGTTTGTCGACGAGGCTTGGATCGTGCTGATGACCAGCGCCGAGGTGCGGGGGATCAGGCCGAGCGACGGAGCTGTGGCGTGGGTGGTCGAGGAGTTCGACCAGGCCGCGTGGTACTGGGAGGCGACGGTGGACGATCCCGTGCGCGCCGTGGCGCTCCTGGACCCGGCGCGCTCGCAGATCAGCCGGTTGGATCTGACGGGATGAGGCCGCGCGCACAAGTTGTGCGCATTGCTCAGCGTCTGGCAAACTTGTAGCAGAACCGGTTAAGCAGATCACTGCCGATGCCAGACGGGGCATGCGATTTCACGCATGTCTGGCGCACTTGAGAAAGGGTATTCGCCACATGGGCGCGTCAAGCATGTTGACACTGAGGGCGTCGATTGAGAGCGAGTTGGTTGGGCGGATCATCCCGTTTTGGCAAACGCTGCGCGACGACCGGCGAGGCGGCTACTTCGGCCACATGGATTGGGATCTCGTGCTGCGGCCGGGCGCCGACAAGGCCACGGTTCTGACCTCCCGCATACTCTGGCTCTTCTCGACCGCCGCCGCCAACCTGGGCCGGCCGGATCTGTTGGAGGAGGCCCGGCACGCCTATCGGTTCTTGGTGCGCCACTGCTTCGACCCGGCCGACGGCGCGGTGATCTGGTCCGTCCGCCCCGACGGGACCTGGAGCGACACCACCAAACAGGCCTATGCGCAGGCCTTCGCGATCTTCGGGCTGGCCGCGTACCACGAGGCGAGCGGCGAGACGGAGCCGCTCGAGATCGCCACGGGCCTGTTCGACCTGTTGGAGGGCGCGTTCCTGACCCCCACCGGCTACACGGAGGCGCTGGACCGCGACCTGAGGCCGGCGGCGAACGACAAGCTCTCGGAGAACGGCGTGTTGGCCAGCCGCACCATGAACACGCTGCTGCACGTGTTCGAGGCGTATTGCGGTCTGCTCATGGCGGGCGGGGACCGGCCGCGCCTCGAACGCTCCATCCGCTGGATCCTCGACGTCTTCGCCAACCAGGTTTACAACCCGCAGGCCCGCCGGCTGGACGTGTTCTTCGACTCGGACATGCGGCCGCTGCTGGACATGCAGTCGTTCGGACACGACATCGAGGCGGCGTGGATGTTCGGGTGGGGTGTCGCCCTGCTCGACGACCCGGGCCTCGCGCGGACCTTCGAGGCGATCTCGACGGACCTGGTGGCCAGCGTCCACTCGCGGGCCTACCGCTCCGGCGCCCTGGCGTTCGAATCGGTCTGCGGCGAGGTCAACACGCGGCGCCACTGGTGGGTCCAAGCGGAGGGCATGGTCTCGTTCCAAGCCGCGGCGGCCAAGGCGGACGGCGGGCTGGCCAGCGAATATCGCTTGGTGGCGGAACAGCTCTGGCGCTATCTAGAGGGCCACTTCTTCGACGCGCGCCCAGGCGGCGAGTGGTATTGGGAAGTGGACGTCGACGGGCGGCCGGTCCCCGGGTTGCCCGTGGTGAGCGCCTGGAAGTGCCCGTATCACTCCGGGCGGGCTTGTCTGAAGATGATGGCCGAGCTGGGGGCGTTGGAGCCGAGCTATGTCGCGCGCTGAGTACCACGTGGCGGCGGCGCGCCAGCGCGCCTTGCTGAGCCGCCCCAACCGCCCGCTGGCCGCGGGCGGCGGCGTGCTGACCAGGTGGCGCCACCCCATCTTGACCCGCGACCACATCCCTCTGACCTGGATCTACGACCTGGACCCGACATCCAATCCGGCGTTCTTGCCGCGCTTGGGCGTGAACTCCGTGTTCAACGCGGGGGCGATCAAGCTCGACGGCCAGTACTGCTTGGTGGCGCGAGTGGAGGGCGTGGACCGCAAGTCGTTCTTCGCGGTGGCCCGCTCCGAGTCTCCGACCGAGGGCTTCGTCTTCGACGACTATCCCGTCCAGTTGCCTGACACCGTCCCCGAGGAGGTGGACGTGTACGACATGCGCCTGACAGCCCATGAGGACGGATGGATCTACGGCGTGTTCTGCTCCGAGGCGAAGGATCCGGACGACCCAGACGTCGCGGCGGCGGTGGCTGGGGCCGGCCTGGTGAGGACACGGGACCTGGTCACCTGGGAGCGGCACGCGAACATCGTCACCCTGCGTTCGCCCCAGCAGCGCAACGTGGTGCTGCATCCCGAGTTCGTGGACGGCAAATACGCTTTCTACACGCGCCCGATGGACGGCTTCATCGGGGCGGGCGGCGGCGGCGGGATCGGCTTCGCGCTGGTGGACGAGATCGCGCGGCCCGTGATCGACATCGAACGGCTGACCTCTGAGCGGCGCTTCCACACCGTCGCGGAGGCGAAGAACGGGGCCGGGGCGCCGCCGATCAAGTCGGAGCGCGGCTGGCTGCACGTGGCCCACGGCGTCAGGCTGACGGCCGACGGCCTGCGTTATGTGCTGTACGCGTTCGCCACGGCGCTCGACGACCCGGGCCGCGTGATCGCCGAGCCGGGCGGCTACCTGCTGGCGCCCTTGGGCGGCGAGCGGGTCGGCGACGTCGGCAACGTCGTGTTCTCGAACGGCGCGGTGGTGAGCGACGATGCCGTCTGTCACGTCTACTACGCCAGCTCGGACACGCGCCTGCACGTCGCGTCGGCGCGCCTGGCCGACTTGGAGGACTACGTGTTCGCCACCCCGCCCGACGCTTTGCGCTCGGCCGACTGCGTGGCTCAACGCAGCGCGATGATCCGACGCAATCTGGCGATTCTGCGTTTGGAGGACGGCCGCGGGTGACCGCCGCGCGCCGTCCGACGCGGCGCCGGCGGACAGCGGAAGGGGCCAGTTGATAACAAGTTGATCAAGGAGCTGAACCGGTTCATTGCAAACCCGGTCTGAGCCCGGTAGCGTGGTCAGCATGGCCCACTTTGACAAATCGTGGGAGCGCGACCTAGACGGGTCATCAACGACGACGAGAGGACCTGAGATATGAGAATCAAAATGCAAGCGGCCGCGGCGATTGGAGCGTTGGCGTGCCTGGTGCTGAGCGGCTGCGGCGGCGGCGCCAGCGACAGCCCGGCCACCAGCGGCGGACCAAGCGCCTCGGGCGGCGGCGATGTGGCCGCCGAGGCCCCCGCGGGCGAGCTGAAAGTGCTGACGCACCGCACGGACCTGGATCAGGACGGCACCCTCCAAGGCTATGCCGACCAGTTCATGGCGAAGTACCCCGAGGTCACCAAGGTGGAGTTCGAGTCCATCACGGCCTACGACGACGACGTGCCCCTGCGGCTGTCCACCGGCGACTTCGGCGACGTCCTGTCAATCCCGAACGGCGTCACCAATGATCAGTTGGCGCAGTTCTTCGAGCCCATCGGCTCCAAGGCCGACCTGAGCGCCAAATACCGGTTCCTGGACTCGTTCGCGGTCGGGGAGCAGGTCTACGGCCTGGCCCAAGGCGGGATCGCCACCGGCGTGGTCTACAACAAGAAGGTGTTCGCGGACGCCGGCGTCACCACGGCGCCGACCAGCTACGACGACTTCTTGGCAGCTCTTGAGGCCGTCAAGGCCAACACCGACGCCGTGCCGCTCTACACCAACTACAAGGACGGCTGGCCGCTCGGCGATCTGCAACGGAACATGGGTGTCGCCAAGGGCAACGCCAACGCCAAGAACGACATGACCGGCGATGACGCGCCTTGGGCGGAAGGCGGCGACGCGTACTGGCTCGACTCGCTGCTCTACGACGCGGTGGACCGTGGCCTGACAGAGGCCGACCCGACGACAACCAACTGGGAGGAGTCGAAGACCCTGCTCGGCTCCGGCCAGGTCGCCACGCTGGTTCTTCAGTCCTGGGCGATCTCGCAGATGCAGACGGCCGCCGTCGACGCCGGCGCGTCCGCCGACGACATCGGCTTCCTGCCGGTCCCGTCCGCAGTCGCCGGCAAGTCGTACGCGGCGGTGCTCGGCGACCGCTACTACGCGGTCAACGCGAAGTCGGCGAACAAAGTCACCGCCAAGGCGTGGGTCGAGTTCATGATCGAGGAATCCGGCTACGACGCCAAGGAAGGCTTCGTCTCGACGCTGAAGTCGGCGCCGCTGCCCTCGAACCTCTCCGCTCTGAGCGATCTGGGGACCGAGCTGTTCGAGCCGACCGCGGCGCCAGCGGGCGAGGAAGGCCTGTTCGACGCGATCGACACGGCGGCTGAGATCGGTTTCAGCTCCGCGCCTTACCGTCAAGCGCTGGTGGACAAGGCGCGTCAGCACACCGCCAAGGCCGACGCGTTCGGCGAGCTCAACGCCAAGTGGGCGGCCGGCCGGGCCGCGGCCGGATGAGTTGAGGCGGGGTTTGAGGCGGCCCGGCCGCCTCGGCCTAGGACACTGAGACGTTGCAAGCCCCCGGGGGCGGGTTTGGCGCTGGGACCAGCCCGCGCCAGATCCGCCCCCGGGTTACCAGGCACGCCACGCGACTGCGAGAGCGTGGCGCGCCGCAGGAGGAACTCGCGTGATTGCCGACAAGGCGCCAGACCCGAAACCGACAAAGCCGCGGCGGGGGCCGACCACCCGGCGGCGCGTGGTCCAGGCGATCACGCCCTGGGCGTTCCTGGCCCTGCCGCTGGGTCTGCTGATCTTGCTGACCTACCTGCCGGCCTTCAACCTGATCCGATACTCGTTCACCGACTGGGACGGCATCGACCCCGAGCAGAACTGGGTGGGGTTGGCGAACTACCGCCGCATGGCCACCGACCCGACGCTCTACCGCGTGCTCCTGGTCTCGCTGTTCTACCTGGTCGGCGCGGTGGCGCAGATCGCCATCGCGTTGTACTTCGCCACCATCTTGTCGTTCAAAGTGTTCGCGAAGAACCTCTTCAAGGGCATCTTGTTCTTCCCCTACCTGATCAACGGCGTCGCCGTCGGGTACGTCTTCTTGTACCTGTTCCGCAAGGACGGCACCTTGGACACCACCCTGGCCTTCTTCGGGCTACAAGACCCGCCTCTCTGGCTGGGCGACCCGAAGCTGATCAACGCCTCGCTCGCGGGCACATCGGTGTGGCGGTTCACCGGCATGAACTTCGTGCTCTTCCTGGGCGCGATCCAATCCATCCCGGGTGACCTATACGAGGCGGCCGAACTGGACGGCGCCAACTCCTGGCGCCGGTTCTGGCACATCATCCTGCCCGGGGTGAGGCGTGTGGTCACGCTGAGCTTCATCCTGGCGATCTCGGGGGCGCTGGCGGTCTTTGAGATCCCATACGTCATGACCGGCGGGGGCAACGGCTCCAAGACGTTCGCCATCCAAGCTGTGGAGATGGCGTTCGTCCACCGCAAGGTGGGCCTCGCCTCTGCCATGGCGCTGGTCCTGTTGGGGATGGTGCTGGCGGTGACCTGGATCCAACGCCGCTTCTTCCCCGACGAGAGGGCGGAGCTGACGTGAAGCCGATCCTCAGATTGAGCGCCAAGGCGGCGAAATACGTCAGCTTGCTGGTGGCCGCCGTCGTCTGCGTCGGCCCCCTGACGGTTGTCCTGTTCGCCTCGCTCAAGACCAAGCAGGAGTACGCCACCACGGGGCCGCTGGACCCTCCGGCCGACTGGTTGAACTTCGCCAACTTCGGGACGGCCTTCACCAACGGCCAGATGATGCGAGGCTTCGTGAACACGGCCATCATCTTGGCCGTCTCGCTCACGGGCGCCATTTTTGTCGGGACCCTGGCGGCATACGCTCTCGACCGGTTCGCTTTCAAGGGCAAGAAGCTGGTTTACGGGGCGTTCCTGTTGGCCAGTTTGATTCCGTCGGTCCTGATGCAGGTGGCCACCTTCCATATAATCTACGGCCTTGGGCTGTTCAACACGCGTGGGGCCGCCATCGTGCTCTTCATGGGCACGGATGTGATCGCGATCTACATCTTCTTGCAGTTCATGGCCTCGATTCCGATCTCGCTGGACGAGGCCGCCATGATCGACGGCGCCTCCCGCTGGACCATCTACTGGCGGATCGTCCTGCCCCTCCTGCGCCCCGCCATCGCCACCGCGGTCATCATCAAGGGGATCGCGATCTACAACGAGTTCTATATCCCGTTTCTCTACATGCCGTCCCGCGACTTGGGCGTCATCTCGACGTCGCTGTACCGATTCAAGGGACCGTACGGCGCGCAGTGGGAGGTGATAGCCGCTGGCACCATTCTGGTGATCCTGCCGACCCTGGTGTTGTTCTTGTTCCTGCAGCGACACATTTACCGCGGCTTAGTGGCGGGCGCGGTCAAATGATGCCGGTGCGGCCGGGCGACGCTATGGTTGGTGACATGGGTCGCCCGACCATCAAACGCATCGCCGAGTTGGCCGGCGTGTCTAAGTCGGCGGTCTCGTACGCGCTGAACGACAGGCCGGGCGTTTCGGCCGCCACCAGAGCGCGCATCCTGGCCGTGGCCAACGAACTGGCGTGGCGGCCGTCGAAGACCGCCCGATCGCTGGTGGGCGGACGCGCCGGCGCCATCGGCATGGTGATGAACCGCCCGCCCCGTCTGCTGGGACTGGAACCCTTCTATATGGAATTCGTCTCCGGGGCTGTCGAGGTGCTGGCTTCCAGGGACGTCTTCCTCGCGTTCAGGGTCGCCACCTCATTGGAGGAGGAGATCGCCACCTACCGGGCGTGGGCTTCCAGCAAAGTCGTCGACGGCGTGCTGCTGACCGACCTCGTGGACGACGACCCCCGTCCGGGGTTGGTCCGGGAGGTGCATCTGCGGGCCGTCGTGGTGGGCCCACAGCCGGACGACCAATCGGTGGCGCTGTGGACCGCGGACGGGGACGCGATGCGGGAAATGGTCCGGTACCTCGTCGCGTTGGGCCACAAGGTCATCGCCCGGGTCGCCGGGACCGCCTCCTACCTGCACATCGAGACCCGCACGGCGGCCATGAGGGATGAGATGGCCCGGTTCGGTTTGGAGCCGCCGGCGATCCTCAACACCGACTTCTCACACGAACAAGGGCGCCAGGCGACCCGCCGGCTGCTCTCGCTGCCGGTGAGGCCCACAGCGATCATCTACGACAACGACGTCATGGCGGTGGTGGGGCTGGCCGTGGCCGCCGAGATGGGCGTGGACGTGCCCGCCGACGTCTCCATGGTCGCGTGGGACAACTCCTTGTTGTCGCAGCTGTCCAGGCCGCCGCTCACCTCGACATCCATTCAGGTCCATGAGTATTCGGCGGCGGTGGTCGAGGCTCTCCTGGCGTTGATCGACGGCGAGGAGCCCGGGTCGCGGCAATTCGGCGAGGTCGGCCTCGCCGTGCGCGGCTCGACGTCCCGGCCGCGCTCGGCCGGCGCGTGAGCCCGCCCAGCGCCGGTATAGTCGCAAGTATTGGGGTTAGACCACAGGTCTCGGATTGTCGCGTCGGCCAGGGTCTAGAGTCCCTTGTGTAGGTGCTACCTTGCAGAATTGCCGCGCGAGGGCGGTCAAGGATGATGGAGGCGAGATGAGACGTCTAGCTGTGTCAGCCGTTTTGGGCCTGGCCCTGGCCGGGGGTCTTGCCGCGTGCGGCGACGGCTCGAAAATCGTCATCACCGTCTGGGGTCCACAGGAAGACCAAGCCACCGCGTCGTCGTGGCTGCAAACCCAAGAGGCGGCGTTCCAGGCGGCCCACCCCGAATGGGATATCAGTTGGCGGAACTCGGTGGCTTCCGAGAGCGACGCGGCCCCATCTGTGAAACAGGACGCGCCCGCCGCCGCCGATGTCTACATGTTCGCCAGCGACCAACTCGGAACTCTGGTCGAGGCGAGCGCCATCGGCCTTGTGCCACCCGAGGTGCTGGCCCAGATCCAGGAGCAAACCGGCGACGCCGTGATTCTTGACTCGGTGACCGCGGCGGACGGGCAGGTCTACGGCGTCCCGTTCACGCCCAACACCTGGTTCATGTACTACGACAAGTCGGTCTTCACCGAAGATGACGTCAAGAGCTTCGACGCGATGCTCGCGAAGGGCCGGATCGCGTTCCCGCTCGCCAACTCGTGGTACCTGCCGGCGTTCTATTTGGGCAACGGCTGCACCCTGTTCGGGCCGCACAGCACCGACGAGGCCGCGGGCGTCGACTTCGCGGGCGCCAAGGCCGCGGATGTGACGGAGTACCTCACGTCCTTGATCGGCAACCGGAACTTCGTGGTCGACTCCAACGGCTCCGGCTTGGCGGGCATCCAGAACGGGACCGTGAACGCGTTCTTCTCCGGTTCGTGGGACGCCGCGTCGGTCAAGTCGGCTTTGGGCGAGAACTTCGCCGCCACCCAGCTCCCCAGCTTCACATTGAACGGTCGGGAGGTCCAGATGAAGGCTTTCGCCGGATCCAAAGCGATCGCGTTCAACCCCTACGCCGACCACCCCGAGGTGGCGGCGGCGTTCGCCGCTTTCCTCGGCTCGACGAAGGCCCAGCGCTCGCACTACGAGATGCGCGGGATCATCCCGACGGACCAGTCGCTGACCTCCGATTCCGCGCTCGGGTCTGACCTGGTGGCGATCGCCCAGATCGACACCGTGGCCAACACGTCGGCGCTCCAACCGGGGCTTCCGGCGATGAACAACTTCTGGGATCCGACGGAGAACTTCGGCAAAGCGCTGGTGGCCAAGCAAGTCACGGCCGCCAACGCGACCGACAAGACGGAGGCCTGGAACAAGTCCCTCAACGCTGGGAGCTAGAGCCGGTGACCCCCTCCGCCAACGGGAACGCCGCCCCGGACGCGGCGCCAGGCCCGGGAGTAGGGTGGACCTCGTCGGCTGACCGTTTTTCTATCTCCTCGAAGAAGGTGGATGACTAGTGACTGAGACCACCCCACCGGTCAGCGTGAAGGAGCCTCCCCGGAGCAAACCCAGGCGCAAGGCCCCCGAACCACGGTCGGCGTATTCCCTCAGCGCCGCATTTGGGCAGGGCGACGGCTACACCAGGGCCAGCGCCGTCGTCATGGGCTTGGGGAATCTAGTTCGGGGGCAGATCGCGAAAGGCCTGCTGTTCCTGATCGCGGAGATCGGGTTCATCTGGCTGTTCGTCGTCTCAGGGCTGCCAAGCTTGAAAGGCCTGGGTGATCTGGGTCCGGTCACTCAGGGTTCCCAAGAGTGGACCGCGGCGGGCGACTTCGTCTTCGTCTCACCCACCAACTCGGTGGAGGTGCTGCTGTTCGGCATCGCGTGGGCGCTGATCACCCTCGCGTTCGTGGTCCTTTGGATCTTCGCGGTCCGCAGCGCCTACAAAGCTGAGGTGTTGGCGCGCGCCAAGGGCAAAGCGCCAACCTGGTCGGAGGACATCAAGAGCTTGGCAGACGCGCGTCTCTCGGGGACGTTGATGACCCTGCCGACCATCGGCCTGCTGGTTTTCACGGTCCTGCCGCTCGTGTTCATGATCTCGATGGCGTTCACCAGCTTCGACGACGACCACGCGCCCGCGTTCTCCTGGGTGGGACTCAAGAACTTCGGCGTGCTGCTGTCCAACGAGGGCTCCGGCGACATCGGCGTCAACGCCAAGATGTTCTTCTCCGTGCTGGTCTGGACGCTGGTCTGGGCGTTTTTCGCCACCTTCTTGAACTTCTTCCTCGGGATGTTCATGGCGATGATCATTTTGCGGGCGGGCACCCGGTTCAAGAGCTTCTGGCGGGTCTGCTTCTCCATGTCGATCGCCGTGCCGCAGTTCGTCTCGCTGCTGGCGGTCAACCAGATGCTCCAGCAGGAGGGCATCATCAACCAGATGCTGAAGAGCTGGGGTTGGATCGACGAGTCGCTCCCGTTCTTCAGCGACGCGACCTGGGCCCGTGTCACCGTGATCGTGGTGAACCTGTGGATCGGCATCCCGTACACCATCATGCAGGTCACAGGGATCCTGCAGAACATCCCCGCGGAGACGCATGAGGCCGCCAAGATCGACGGCGCCAGCTGGTGGGAGCGTTACATCTACGTCACCATGCCCTACATCTTCTTCGTCATGACGCCGTACCTGATCACGACGTTCACGGCGAATGTCAACAACTTCAACGTGATCTATCTGCTGTCGAACGGCGCGCCGACAGACGTCGGCGATTCGGCGGGCAAGACCGACCTGCTCATCACCTGGCTCTACAAGCTCACGGTCGACAAGGGCAACTACAACGTCGGCGCCGTGATCGGCATCTTCACCTTCATCGTGTTGGCGGTGGTCTCGTTGATCACCTACCGGAGCAGTGGGTCGTACAAGAACGAGGAGGGATTCCGCTGATGAGCGCCACAGTCATCGACCCGGCGGCCACCACCGCTGAGCCGACCCGTCGCCACGGCGGCATGCGGGCCCGGCGGGTGTTCGGCGATGTCGCCAGCCACATCTTCCTCGCGGTGCTGGCCGTGATCTGGCTGATCCCAGTGGTGTGGGTGGCGGCCGAGAGCTTCAACGTCAACCCGAATCCGTACACGACGACCTTCTTCCCCACCGGCTACACCTTCGACAACTATGTCAAGCTGTTCACCGACACCCAAGTGATGAACTTCGGCATGATGTTCCTGCGCACCCTGCTCATCGCCATCGCGGTCTGCGCCATCAGCGTGTTCTTTGTGCTGTCGGTCTCATATTGCATGAGCCGGCTGCGTTTCCGCTTCCGCAAGCCGTTCATGAACGGCGCCCTGATCCTCGGCATGTTCCCTGGGATCATGTCGGTGGTCGCGATCTATTTCATCCTCAAAGCGATGGGTCTGACCTCGAGTTCCAGCGGCACAGTGGCCGCCCTGATCGTGGTCTACGCGGGCGGCTCGGGCGCGGCGTTCTACGTCATGAAGGGGTTCATGGACACCATCCCCTTCTCGTTGGACGAGGCCGCCACGTTGGACGGTTGCACGCGTTGGCAGGTCTTCACCCGGATCATCCTCCCGATCACCAAACCGATGATCGTCTACCAAGCGATCGTCGGGTTCATGACCCCATGGCTTGACTTCGTCTTGGCCAAGGCGATCTGCCGCACACAAGACAACTACACGGTGTCGCTGGGCCTGTGGCAGATGCTGCAGATGGAGTACATCGGCGACTGGTTCGCCCGGTTCGCGGCCGGCGCGGTGTGCGTGTCTGTGCCGATCGCGATCCTGTTCGTGCTGATGCAGCGGTTCTATCAAAGCTCGATGTCCGGGGCCGTCAAGGGTTGACCAGCACCAGGGGGTCTGAGCCGGGGCAGGCGGGCGCCACACCCAAGGGCCGAAGAGCGCGGGGGCTGACAGACCGCGCGTTGAAGACGATCGGCCTGGTGCTGCTGCTCGCCTCGATGGTCGGGAGCGGCGTGTTCCAGCGGGACCTGCCCCCCGACCTGGCGGACGCCGACATGGCGCGGCTGACGGCCGTGATCCTGCTCGAAGTGGTCTCTTGGGCGGCCATCCCGATCTACGCCTGGCTGCTGTGCTCGGGGTTGGCCCACACCCGCTCAGCCGGGCGCTACGCCGCCCGCCTGGCCGTGTTGGCGGTTGTCAGCGAGGCGCCCTACGACTTGGCCACCAGCGGCCAGCTATGGGACATGTCCTCCCAGAACCCGGTCTTCGCGTTGTTGGTGAGCCTCGCGGTGTTGGCGCTGGGCCGTGACGTCAAAGGGCCGCAAGCGGCGTCGCGGGGATCACGGGCCGCCTTGTGGGGCGCGCTGCTGATCGGCGGCGCGCTCTGGCTCCTGCTCTTCAACGTGGGCTTGCGGCTCGGGATCATGCCGACCGGGGTGGTGATCTTGGCCTTCGCGCTGGTGTTCCAGTTCCTTTGGGCACGGCCCAACACAATGATGTTCGCCGGCACAGCCGTCGGGGTGTTGGGCGGGATCTTTCCCGCCTTCGGGCTGGTTTTCCTGCACTTCCGCAACGATCGCGCAGGAATGCGGCACAAATCGACGAGGCTCGTCTTCTACGCGCTGTATCCGTTGTGCCTCTTGGCCGCGGGCCTCTACCGGACGTTGGCGCCCTGAGACCACGGCCGGGCCGGTCTTCAGGTCCCCAATCGAACTCAGGGTGTGGGAAAATTCTTCTTGATCGGCGAACCGCGGTACGCTCCAGGCCCTCAAGCTCCCGGCCAACCCATTAGCGCCTTGACGAGTGAGCGAAGGAAGCGGCATGACCCAGGAGACAGGCCCGGATGTGACCGGGCGTCCAGGATCCACTCCGGTGTGGGCGGCGCGAGCGCTGACCGCGGCTGGGATTTGGGCGGTGATCGCCTACCCATTGCAGCACATCGCGCCACAGCTATACCGCGCGGCGTGGCTGGTGCTGGAGGCGATCAACTTGCCCGGCAACCCGTCACTGTTCAATTGTGTGGCGTTCTTGGTCATCGCGTCCGCGATCCGTCACCGCAAGCGGGTCGCGCTGTGGGTGGTGGTGATCTGGATCGAGTTGCCGGCCGTGGTCTACGGGGTGTTCCTGACCGGCGTCTGGCTGGGCGGCGAGCGCTGGCGCGACTGGCTGTACCCAGGCCAGGCGATCGCACAGGAGCCGGTGCCCGCGCCCGTGCGATTGGCGGTGGCGGCGGCGGTCGGCATCGTGATCTCGTGGTGGCTGTTGGCGCACCGGCGGGAGTTCCGCGCTCCGGTCTCCCGGCGGGCTGTCGGGCGGGCGGCGGCGACCTTGGCGGCCGGCCTCGCGGTCGCTTGGGTGTGGGCCTTGGCGTGGGCCGCGACCGTGGGGGACCAGGCCGTCAGCCTGTGGGTCAAGCTGTGGTGGGCGCTCAACGTCACCCTCGGCCAAGGGCCGGAGGAGATCGTGCTAGGCGCCGGCGTCGCGGGCCGGCCGGCTTGGCACGCGACCATCCAGGACGCGGTGGCGCCCGAATGGGTTGTCCGCTCGACGTCGCTGTTGGCGACGGCCGCGCTGCTGTTGGCGCTGATCGTGTTCACCAGATCGGACCGGCGCCTCGCGGCGATCGGACCCGAACAGGAGCTTCAGCTCCGTGGCCTGCTCGCGCGGCACGGCGAACAGGATTCCTTGGGCTACTTCAACCTGCGACGCGACAAGTCTGCGGTGTTCTCTGCGGACGGCCGCGCCGCGGTGGTGGGACGCCTGGTGGGAGGCGTCTTGTTGGCGTCCGCGGACCCGGTGGGGGAGAGGGCCGCGTGGGGGGGCGCCATCCGCGAGTGGATCGCGTTGGCGCGGCGGCACGGATGGACGCCCGCGGTCGCGTCGGCCACCGACCGCGGCGGCCGCGCCTGGGAGTCCGCGGGGCTCAGGTCGTTGGAGCTCGGCGACGAGGCCGTCATCCACACCGACCGCTTCTCGCTCCGCGACCGCCGGTTGCGCGAGGTCGCCGACACCGCCCGCCGCGTCCGCCAAGCGGGTTACACCGTGCGCGTCCGCCGGCAGGAGGATCTCGAGCCCGCGGAGTTGGAGGCGCTCGCCCGCGACGCCGAGTCGTGGCGCCGGGGCGGCCCCGAGCGTGGCTTCTCGATGACTTCGGGCCGTGTCGGGGATCCGGCCGACATCAGCGACGTGATAGTCACAGCGCACGATGCCGACCAGTCCGTCCGCGCCTTCCTCGCGTTCGCGCCGTGGGGCCGCAAGGGCGTCTCGCTGGATGTGATGCGCCACGACCCGTCGGCGCATTCGGGTGTCACCGAGCTGATGGTGGTCTCGTTGGTGGAGGCGTGCCGGGACATGGGGATCGAACGCGTCTCGCTGAACTTCGCCGTGTTGCGGCGTTTCTTGGTGGAGGGCGCCCAGGTCGGGGCGTACCCGGTGGCACGCACCCTCAGGCGTGCCATGTTGTTGGCCTCGCGTTGGTGGCAGCTCGACGGCCTATACCGGTCTAATCAGAAGTACGCCCCCGAATGGACGCCCCGCGTGGTGTGCTTCGAGCGGGGCGCCTCCTTGACTGAGGTGATCGCGGCGATCGCCCGAGCCGAGGGGTTCTTGCCGGACCGGTCCGCGGCGGATGTGATGTCTGGCGCCGGCTCGCGCGCCGACGCGGGGCGCGACGCCGCGTTCGTCGAAGCCGTCCGCGAGCTGGAACGGGCCGCTTTGGCTGGGGTGGCGGGCGAACGGCGGGTCTCGGCGCAGGAGGCGGCGCGTCTACGGCATCGGGCGGCGCTGGCTGATGCGGGTGTGGCGTCTAACCCGGTGGCTGTGCCGCGGACCGCTTCGGTGCGCCGGGCGCTCCGCCTGGCGGCGGAACGGGGCGGGCCGCGGCCGGGCGCTGGCGAGGAGGCGCTGTCGCTGGTGGGGCGGGTCATGCGGAGACGGGACCACGGCGGGGTGGTGTTCGCGGAGATCCGCGAAGGTGTCTTTGAGATTCAGGTGATGGCCCGGCGCGACGCGCTGGGCGGCTTCGAGCTGTTCAAGCGGCACGTTCAGTTGGGCGACCTGGTCTCGGTCACGGGGCGGCTGACGCTGACTCGGACTGGTCAGGTGGCGCTGGACGCGACGAGTTGGGCGATGGCCGCGAAGTCGATCGCGCCGCCGCCGCCGAAGCGCCGGGTGGCCGATGCGGCGCCGAAGCTGACGCCCGCGCTGGCGCGGGCGCCGCACATCCTGTTGGCCACGAACAACCGCGCGATGGGCATGATCTACGCGCGGTCCGCGGCCACGGCGGCGCTGAGGGCCACCTTGCAGGCGAGGCGGTTCATCGAGGTCGAGACGCCGATCCTGCAACCGATCCACGGCGGGGCCAACGCCAGGCCGTTCACCACCCACATCAACGCTTATGACGTGGACCTGTACCTCAGGATCGCGCCGGAGCTGTACCTCAAGCGGTTGGCTGTGGGCGGGGTGGAGCGAGTCTTCGAGCTGGGCAAGAACTTCCGCAACGAGGGCGTCGACCGCAAACACAACCC
>JAITLE010000084.1 GCA_031278075.1 Bifidobacteriaceae bacterium
CATACTCGACGACGGTTATGGTCCCCAGATTGGTGGCGAACCCGACGGAGGCCGAGTAGTAGGAGGGATATACCCAGTCGGCTTGCGGATCGAACGTCAGCTGGCTGCCGAATGTCTGCTCGATCAGCGGTTCGGTGTCGGCCCCGAACTGCGTGAGCCGGAACTGCTCGAACCAGCCGTAGTCGGTTGACGGGTCTTGAGAGGCGGGCTGCGGGACAAGGTCCCCCGGGGAAACCGCTGAGGCGGGCGCCGGTGAGATGAAGCAGGATCCGACGACCACAGCCGCCACGAGGGCGTGGCGGAGGTAACAAGGCACTTTCATCATCGAAATTCGTGTCACTTTCTGCTGAGGGGACTATGGACGTTTGGCAGAGGAACCCGCGACGTCCAGGCAGCGGCGACTCGTCGGCCACCGGGTGCACCACCGATCGGGGGATTTCGCGGGGCAAACTGCCAGGGGCTGTCAGGGCTTCGGCACGATTCCGATGCTGGGCAAACATTACCACCGCGGCTGCGGCCGCCACCACCCCCGGTTTCTAAACCAGGGCATAAACAAAATTGTCGGTGTGGGCCGTGTCGGCCTGGCTGGACTCGCCGTAGCTGGCGCCGCACACCTGGTCGGCGTCGGTGGACATCAACGCGTCCACGACGCCCGCGATCACCAGCCCAAGCTTCGCCCTGGGTCCATAAGCCTGCGACTCCGCCATCCCGAACGGCTTCGCCTCCAACCACACCGTCAACCACGCCGTCAACCACACCGTCAACCACACCGACGCCACCACCGCCAAAACAAGTGACCGTGGACAATCCCACCAACCTCTATTGACCATAGATCCTGCCGGGAGAGCTTCTTCAAGGAGTTGCGACGAGTCAAGCGCTGGCGCAGCGGCGGGCCGCGACGCTGAGCGCGACGGCTCTCTCATGGTCGCAGCTCGGGTCGGACCAGGGTCTCGGGACGTAGCCGAAGCTCAAATCGTGGAGCGGGTCCGCGAATCCCAGCGCCCCACCCATGCCGTCATGCCCAAACGCTCGGTAGCTGCCCCACGGCAGGCGAGGGATCGGCCTCATGAACCCCACGCCGAACGCGGCCTCGACGCCATGAATCCGGTCGACCCCCCAGACCTGTTCTTGCGACATCCGCTCGATTGTCATGGCACTGAGCAGCGGCGGTCCCGCCTGGCCGAACGCCGCCGCGTAGAGCGCGGCCAGGCCGCGCGCGCTCGCCACCCCACCGCCGGCCGCCGGCCCGATCCGGCGCGAAGCGGTCAGGTTTGTGGTCTCGGCGACGCCACCGCCGCCAGGGGGCGCCAACAGGCTGAGCATGGCGAGCGCGGCGAGATCGTCAGTTGGGACGGCATCGGGCGGCGAGGCCACCGGCAGCACGGGCCGGTACCGCCAGTCCAGTTCCTCCGGCAGCCCGAGGTAGGCGTCGATGCCGTGCGGCCGGCGGATCGCCTCGTCGTACAGGTGCTGCAGCGTGGTCCCGCGCAGCCGCCGCACCAACTCCTCCATGAAGACACCGAGGGTCAGCGCGTGGTAGCCGAAAGCCGATCCGGGCCGCCACAGCGGGCGGGAAGCGGCCAGCTTGGCAGCCCCAACCGTCGAGTCGAGGACATCCGCGACCGCGAGCGGCGGTGTCGCGTTGACCAGACCCGCCTGGTGCGACAACAGTTGCGCCACGGTCACCCCGGCTTTGCCTTTGGCCGCGAATTCGGGCCAGTAGCGGGCCACGGGGGCGTCGATGTCGAGTTCTCCCGTCTCGACGAGCAGTCCGACGGTCAGCGCCGCCATCCCCTTGCTGACGGAGAAGACCGCCGTCAAGTCGTCGGCTTCTAAACCGTCCCCGCCCGCCAGGTCGACCACGACATCGCCCCGCCAGCGGACGCAAAGCTGCGCGCTCAGGCCCGGCTCGGCCGCCAGCAGATCCTCGAACACCTCCCGGACGGGCTCGAAGCGGCCCGTGGCGCTACCTTCTGCTGCCATGTCGCGGCCGGTTCGTCGGGGGCATCGGAGCGCCTTTCGCTTGTGTTGTCCCCACGAACCTAGCGGACGGGTAGGCGCGTCGTGACCTGATGCGGTGAGGCTGCCGGGCCCTGCGGTTGTGGTCGAGCCGCCAACTTGACCGATCCGTCGACGCGGCGACTGCGTGGAATACGCGAGCGTTAAGCGGTGTTGGCAAAGGAGTGAGACGGTACAGGAGACTGGAGTTGAAGCGCGCGTGCGCCGTGGTGACGTGCGCCGTCGGCGTTCTTGTCGTGGTCGGCGCAGGCCTGAGGAACTCGATGGCGGCGGAGGGCGCCGATGCCGGCCGTGTGGTGTTCACGGTCAATTCGACGGCCCTGGAAGCGAACGGCTCCGACTGCTCCGGCGGCGGGGTCTGCACGCTGCGCGAGGCGCTCCGGGCGGCTGACGCCGCCGATCCTGCAGCCGACGTCCTGATCAGGGCTGATGTGGACGGGAAGATCACGTTCCCCAAGTCGAACCTGAGCCTGCCGGTGACCGGCTCGGTCACGCCGTGGGACACCCAGGGGGCGCTCTTCCACGTGAAGCGGCCGGTGGAGATCGACCTGGGCGACAGGCTGGGGCTGGCCACCGTGAACGGGAGTGTCAGCGCGCCGGCGGCGGCCACGGCCGCCATGCTGGTGGACGCGCCCAAGGTGAAGCTCAGGAATTTCAGCAACTGGTTCTCCTACCAGTCCGTCATCGTCTTCTCGGACCAGTCGGACGGGTCGTCCCTGATCGGCGGCGAGTCCATCCAGACCGACAACAACCACACCAACCGCCAAGTGGTGATCATGGCCGGCGCCGACAACATCACGGTCAGCCACTACACGATGGGCCGCCAATCCAGCGAGACCGGTTCTGGCGGGATCGCGTTGACCCGGTTCAGCGGGGGATCCGTCGGCACGGTCAGCGGCGCGGTCATCTCCAACGTGGTGATCGACAACAAGACGTCCGCCTCCGCGGCATGTGGCACAAGCGACGGGAAAGGCTGTTCCGCGAGCGGGCTGTACTTGAGCAACAGCGTCGCTGTGGACGGTCTTCGGGTTGAGAACTCCGATTTCAAGAACTTCTGGTTGACGGACAGTGGTTTCAGCGCCTTCAACGCGGTCGAGGGCGGGGCCCTGACGAATTGGCAGGTGGAAGGCAACCGGTTCACGGACACTCGCAGCGGGAGCCTCGCCACTCTCCAGCTCCCCACACGGGCGAGCTTGCCCGGCCCGGTTCATATTCGCCGCAACGTCTTCGACAACGGCGCCTCGCCGTCAGCTCAGAAACAAGCCATCGCCTTCGCAAGATTGGAGCCGGAGAAGTCGACTTCTGCGTCTGGCCTGTTCATCGAAGACAATCACTTCGATGGCTACGCCCAGACCATTCGTTTGCAGGCCGCCGGCACGGTCACCGTCAGGCGCAACACGATGGGCGCCGCTAGCGGCAGCTGGAGCGGATCGACGATCGACTCCAATTGGGACCCGTTCGGCACAGTGGGCGAAGAGTTCCGCTCGGACACGGAAAACATCATGTTCGCCAACCAGGACAACCGCACCAACCGCTGGATCGCGACGTTTTGGCCGTACCAAGCCAAGGTCCAGGGCTGCAGTATTTCCTTCCGGGTGATGTGGACCCAAAACACCGCCTCGCAGATCTGGCCCGAGGTTCCAGCTGACGTGGACGTTTACTGGACGGCCACGACCAAAGCCGAGGTCTACCTCGGAACCTTGAAGGGCTTCACTCAGCAAGACCTTTACACCTTGGATGTCGCGCCCCCGGCGGCCGGCCGCATCAGGCTTCAATCGCAGGGGTTGGGACAAGACTCGCTCTTGCCGGAGCAGCAAGAATCGTCGCAGTATTCGCGATTGGCCGCCGTCGACGCCGCCACCGGGTGCAAGCCGGATGTGCGCATTGAGCTAGACGCCTGGGTGGATGTGCCCGCGGACGTCACCAGCTACGACGAACTACTGGCCTCGACCGCGACCCGCCTGGGCGACGGCGCCACCATCCGCGCCGGCGGCGAGGTCTGGTTCAGTTACAAGGTGACCAACACAGGTCCGGTCAGGCTGCGCCGCGTCCTGGTCAGCGACAACACGCCGGAAGCCTCGGTCTGCGTCCTGGCCGACCTGGCCGCTTACAGTCAGGCCGGCTGCATCCGCCGGACGGTCGTCCGCTAGCGCCAAGCGCCAAGCGCCATTGTCGGCTCCCACGCGGGATGGGTCTTCCACCTCCCCGCCGCGCCTGCCGGCGTGCCCAGATCAGGGCCGCGGCGCGGCGCGGCACGGCGCCTACATCGACAGCCCGTTGAGCGGGCCAACCGCAGGAGCGCCCGGTATGCTCCTTGCGGTGGGTTGTCTTGGTTCGTTTTGGAGCGCGGATGGTCCAAACCTCGTGGTCGAGGCCGACAACCTGGCCGTTCTCAGGACGCTGGCCGATCAGACTTTCCGCCTGGTGTACATCGACCCGCCGTTCAACACAGGCAGGGCTCAGACACGCCAGGCGGTCAAGACGGCCCGCTCCGCGAGCGGATCCAGGATCGGCTTCAGGGGGTTGGCTTACACGACGGTCAAGGGCGAGGTGACGTCCTACAGCGACGCGTTCGCCGACTATTGGGCTTTCCTCGAACCCCGGTTGGAGGAGGCCTGGCGGGTTCTCACACCGGACGGCACGCTATACCTGCACCTGGATTACCGTGAGGTCCACTACGCCAAGGTGCTGCTCGACGCGCTGTTCGGGCGCGAGAGCTTCCTCAACGAGATCATCTGGGCTTACGACTACGGAGCGCGGAGCAAGTCGCGCTGGCCAGCGAAACACGACAACATCCTCGTCTACGTCAAGGACCCTAAGAACTACGTCTTCAACTCCGATGCGGTGGACCGCGAACCTTACATGGCCCCTGGCCTGGTCACTCCGGAGAAAGCCGCGCGAGGCAAACTCCCCACCGACGTGTGGTGGCACACCATCGTCTCCCCGACCGGGAAGGAGAGAACCGGCTACGCCACCCAAAAGCCGGAGGGGATCTTGCGTCGAATCGTCCAGGCCTCAAGCGACCCAGGCGACTGGGTGTTGGACTTCTTCGCTGGCAGCGGCACAACTGGCGCTGTCGCGGCGAGCCTGGGGCGCAGATTCGTCATGATCGACAACAACCCTCAGGCCATCCAAATCATGCGGCGGCGGCTGGACGCCGGGTTCAGGTGCGAACCGCCACCGAGCCCAGGCTGCTGAGCCCGCAGGCGGGTGGCCAGCGCGACAGCAAGTAGTCGCGACCAGCTGGGACCGGAGCGGCTCGAACTGCTCAGTCGAACGTCACGGCGATGTCGAAGACGGCGTTCTCGCTGCCCACGTCAGTGGGCTCGGCCCACGAGATGATGTCGAAAGCGAAATGGTAGACACCGGGGATCGCGGGGACCTCGAAGCCCACCTGGAACGATTCGTCTTGTCCGACCAAATTGTGCTCGTCATCCTCCAGGTAGGTCTCGAAGCCGTAGTAGCTCAAACCAGACCCTTCAGTTTGGGTCGTGACCGCCCTGTCGGCGACCTCGAATTCGGACCAGTCGACCATCAAGGAGATGTGGAGGTCACCGGACAACCAGATGAGCGGTCCGGTATTGGTCGCCACGGCGACGATCTGCCGCATCGGCTCCCCGGCCCGCACCGCGGGCCGGCCGTCCTTCCAAACCCACATCGACGTGATCGGCGCCTCGATCACAGCGACCTGGTACAAGTCGATGCGCCATTGCCCCACCGTTTGGGAGCCTAGCTGGATTGCCGCGGACAGATCGGACAACGGCCGCGCGTCCGCGGCTCGCACGTAGTTCCGGGCGGGCCCGACCTGGCCGGCCGGCGTCGAAACCTCGTCCGGGGTCAGCGCGGGTCCGCCCGGGTCGTCGCCCGCGAAATCGGCCACGATCAGAGACGCCCGGGAAAGGTCTGACATGACGCAATTCGCCGCTGCGTCTTTGGCCAGCACTCGGGCGGCGTCCTCGGCTTGTCGCGTGATGGCGGCGTCGTGGGACGAGTATTGCCAGCTAAAAAGGACCCGTACCGCGTCGGCTAGGGTTTGGTCGGGGGCGAGCGCCGCCAGATCCTCTGCCACCGCCTCGTCGGCCGGGGGGTCATCCCAGTCGGCCAACCCGCCCCACAGGTTCGTCATCACCGCCGCGCACCAAGGCGATTGTTCGGCCGATGCCGTCGCCTTAGGACTCTTGCCGCCGGAGCATCCGACGGTCGCCAACAATCCAGCCGCGGCGACGGCCACTGCAATTGTCCTTTTGAGTGTCTTAGCCACTTCGCTAGCGTACCGACGCGGCCGGCCGCCGGGTAGCGCGCTGGCGCCGGCCTGCCCGGCGCGCCGCAGGAAATCGCCGACTGCCGGCCACGGGGCCGGGGCTGGACGTGTCTGTCATCGTGCCTCCCCCATCAACAGCCCCGCACACGGCAGCAGCCCCAGACCCAACACGCCCCGGCCAAGGCGTCAGCCGCTCGTCCACGGCCTCGACCAGCAGCCCCAACTGGGCGTCGTCACGCGCGCAGCCCACA